>CAMGFA010000007.1 GCA_946055165.1 uncultured Bacteroidales bacterium | reverse complement strand
GAGCAATGGACGCAAGGCGTCCATCCGCGAGCGCAGCTTGGACCAGAAGGAGGTGGAACAATGGCCGGGGTGTTTGAGCGAAGCGAGTTCCCGGCCATCACCGTCTTCGCAGGACAAGCCGCAGCGCGCATCTGCCTGAAAGCCATGACCCTGGCTGACTCGCAGAGCAATTGCTGAAAGAGCCATAGACTAAGCCGCAGCTGCCATTCAGGCAATATGCGGCTTACACAGATTTTACGAATTTGCAGCCCCAGTCGTAAACGTGGTGCAGGGTTGGGGCCGGGATGCCGTATTTGTCGCAGTATTCCACAATCCAGCGCAGCCCGAAGGCGAAATCTTCGGTGAAGTAGCGGCTTCCCTTGTCCGGAACATATCCGCCGTCAACTTCTTTCATAGGTGATTTTATGCCTTTGAAGGCCGTTATGCTGTGTATTTTGGCAGTGAAGCCTTCTGCATCGGCCACTTCATAGTAGTCCTTGAGCGCGGGAATGCTGCCTTTTTTTATTGGCAGGGCCCCGACAAGTTCCATGAATTCGGAATCCATCTGCAGAATGAGGCGCGAATCGGCATCGGTCCAGTCTTCGTAGAAAAGGGGATTCCTGGCAAAGATCCCGCCATCCCATCCGGAGAAGAGATTGTAGAGCCTGCTGGTATGCAGTATGGGGTTGGAGTTGCTGAAGCTCACTTCGTAGAAGGAGTCGAGAATGTGCACCGGAGCGCGGAAGATGCGGCTGAGTTCGCTTGCAAAGGACTGGGAGCGGGGATCGTTCTCGATTACGATTTTTAGCTCTTTCTTGTAGCCTAAGATATTGGCGCTGTGGCCGTATTCGAGCACTCTTGCGATGAAGGGAACTCTTTGGAAGCCGAACAGCCGGCTGCCCTGCGGAAGGATGTCGTGGGCGAAGAAGAAAAAGCCTGTGGACGATACGATGCTGCCGACTTTGGCATCCGCTTTCAGGAAGGGAGCTATCTGCCTGAGTTTGTCTTCGATGAGATAGCCGGGCAGGCAGAGAAGGACAATGTCGGCATCGGCAATGCAATCGGCCGGATTGGAGCTGATGCAGTTGAAAGTGCATTCGAAACAGTTCTGCTGTGCATCAAAAACCTGAATGCGGGGATTCCAGCATTCAGGCCTTTGTGTGAGCAGATTGATTCGGTACGATTCCCCGAAAACTCCGGCGCAGACTGTGCCCAGACTGCCTCCGCCGCAGATGCAGACAGTTTGCATTATCCGAGGAAGGATATAAGAACACCGGCTGCAACTGCAGAACCGATGACTCCTGCGATGTTGGAAGCCATACAGTAGTTGAGCACGTGGTTCTTTGGGTCATACTTTGTGCTAATTCCGTTGCAGACGCGGCTGGCCATAGGTACGGCTGAAAGACCTGTTGCTCCGATAAGAGGATTGATCTTCTTTTTGGAGAAAAGGTTCCAGATCTTGACCATAAAAATGCCGCTGGCAATACTGAGCGCAAATGCACAGAAACCTCCTACGATGATTCCGAGGGTCTGGAAATTCAAGAAGGCATCGGCTGTCATGGTGGCTCCCACACAGAGTCCGAGGAAGATGGTGGCTGCGTTCATGAGGCCGTTGCTGGCCACGTTGAAAAGGCGGGAAGTGTCCGAGCCGATTTCTTTGATCAGATTGCCGAACATCAGCATTCCCACAAGCGGTACTGCGGTAGGAACAAAGATGGCCACGATGGTGGTTACTGCGATCGGGAAGATGATCTTCACTGCACGCATATTCTTGATTTCCATCTTGTCCGGGAAGAGCCTGTCCTGCTCTTTCATATTGATCATCAACTCCTTCTTGCTGCAGGTAAGTTTGACTACGGCCGGAATGATGACCGGCACAAGAGCCATGTAGCTGTAGGCGGCGATGGCAATAGGACCAAGCAGATGAGGGGCAAGCTTGATGGTGGTGAAGATGGCTGTAGGGCCGTCGGCACCTCCGATGATGCCAAGGGAAGCGGCTTCCTGAGGACTGAATCCGAGGGCGAGGCTCACGAGAAGCACTGCGAAAATGCCGAACTGTGCAGCTGCACCGAAGATGGCGAGCTTGAGGTTCCTGAGCATGGGGCCGAAATCGGTCATTGCACCTACACCCATAAAGATGATAGGCGGAAGCAGACCGGTTTTGATAAGGCCGTAATACAGGTAGTTCATTATGCCGAACTCGTGGGCTATTTCGTGCAGAGGCATGTCCCAGATTATTTTCTGGCTGCCGTCGGCAAGTGTGACCATACCTGCCGCATCGGTCTGGATCACTCCCATTTCACCTCCAGGGAAGTTGGCAATCAGGACTCCGAAGGCGATAGGAATGAGCAGAAGCGGCTCATATTTTTTTACAATGCCGAGGTACAGCAGCCCGAAGGCCAGTAGGTACATCAGCAGGTAGCGCGGATCGGCGACAAGATTGCTCAAGGCAGTCATGTCGTAGAGTTTGCGCAAAATATCAAGCAATCCTTCCATAGACTAAGCTCTTGTCATTTTGATAATTACATCGTCCTCCTCCACGGTCTCGCCATTGTGGGCGAGGATTTCCGTGATGGTGCCGTCGAAGTCTGCACAGATGGCGTTGTTTATCTTCATAGCCTCGATATAGCAGAGAACATCGCCTCTTTTGACCTTGTCGCCGACCTTGTGTGGGACTTCCTGAGAGTCCTTGGTAAGGAAGAACTTTCCGGAGATTGGAGCCGGAACATCTTCTGCAGGTCCGTTTGCAGCTGCAACAGGTGCGGCATTGCCTGCCGGGGCAGTCCCGTCGTAGGAGATGTCGAGTTTGTAGAGCTGGCCGTTGAGATTGACGGTGATGCTTTCCGGGAGTTTGGCACTGCCTGCATTGTTCTTGGCTGCCTTGCGTTTGGCGAGGTCGGCTTCGAACTCGGCTTTGGCCTGTCCGCTCTTGAATGCCTCGTACTGGGTAGGATGCATTGCATATTCGAAGAGTTCCTCGTCGTCAAGACCTGTATCCCAGCCTTTTTCCTTCATCTTTGCGCGGAATTCATCAAGACAGTCAGGGTAGTTGTCCTGCGGATCGCTCTCCACGAAGACACGTCCCTGGGCCGCTGCAAGTTCCCTGATTTCGGAATCCACTTTGCCGGGGAGTTTTCCGGCTTTGCCCAGTACCATATCCCAAATGGTGTCCGGGAACATTTCCCAGCGTTTTTTGCCCTTTTCCATAAGGGTGACGTTCATCAGGGCAAGGTTCTTAACATACTGGGAGAAAGGTGTAACGAGTGGAGGGTAACCCACCTTTGGCCATACATAAGCTACTTCATCGAAGAGCTTTACGAGCAGCTCGTCGGTGCTGAGTTTAGGCTGGCCGTTCTTCTCCTTCCATTTGTTGAGGGAGGAGAGATTCTCCTCAAGATCGGTCATAAGGGAACCCATCATGCCTCCAGGAAGGCCCGGTTTGATGAGAAGGGAATTGTCTATCCTGTTGAGTGAAGGGCAGTAATATCCGAGGAAATCGTCCAGCATCTCCTGGATGAGGGTTCGGGCCTGCATATAGGCTTCCATATTGATGTCCTTGACTTTGAATCCTGCATCCTTGAGCATTTCCTGAACTGCAATCACATCGGCGTGTCCTGTGCCCCAGGAGAGCGGGGACATTGCAACGTCCACATAGTCGCAGCCGTTTTTGCAGACTTCCAGAATGGAGGCCACGCTGAAGCCCGGACCGGAATGGGAATGATACTGTACGGGGATGTCGGGATTGAGGGCTTTGATGCCTTTCACAATCTTTCCGAGGGTGCAAGGACGGCCGATACCAGCCATGTCCTTGAGGCAGATTTCATCTGCTCCGGCTTCGATGAATTGTTTTGCAAGACCTACATAATAGTCCACCGTGTGGACAGGGGAGTGGGTGATGCAGAGACTTGCCTGGGCAATCATTCCGGCCTGTTTTGCGTATTTGATGGACGGAATTACATTGCGCTGGTCGTTGAGTCCGCAGAAAATGCGGGTGATATCCGTTCCCTGGGCTTTCTTGACCTTATAGAAGAGCTGGCGAAGGTCCTTTGCGCAGGGACTCATCCTGAGTCCGTTGAGTGCGCGATCCAGCATCTGGGTCTGGATGCCGGCCTCGTGGAAAGGTTTGGTCCATTCCCTTACTGCAATGTTGGGGTTTTCGCCATAGAGCAGGTTCACCTGCTCAAAACCGCCTCCGTTGGTCTCCACACGGTCGAAGCAGCCCATCTTTACGATGACAGGTGCAATTTTCAACAACTGGTCCACGCGCGGCTGGTATTTGCCGGCGCTTTGCCACATATCTCTGAATACGAGACAGAGTTTAATATCCTTTGCCATATTATAGTTTCGTGATTTTTGTCAGTTTACCTTTTCCTTGTGTAAGCTGGGCTACTGCCGCTTCGAAAACGGCGCTGTAGTCCTCTCCGGCCGGGGCCTTCTTCTGCTCCTGCTGCGGAGCGATTCTGTTTATAAACTTGATAAGCAGTCTGCTGCCATAGATGACAATGAGCAAGATTACGAAAACGGTAATCATTCCCACCAGCATCAGTTGCAGTCCGATTCCAAAATTTCCCATATTCTCTGTTTTAAAATCGCTCCAAAAATATAAAATTCCTGGGGCATTTGCAATTATCTTAATTTGTTCTTTTCAAAATGCGAGCGGGTGCAGCAGTAAAAGAAAAGTGTTCCCAGCAGATTGATGCCGAAAGCGAAATAGAAGGCTGCATGATAACCCATGAACTCGCTCAACATTCCGCCCACAAGCACACCGAGTCCTGTTCCGGCGTCCCAGGATGTGAGCATGGAGGAATTGGCTGTTCCCCTTTGGTTGTGCTCTGCAAGATTCACGAACATTGTCTGGAAAGCAGGGTACATGTGTCCGTTGCCAAGACCAATGATGAAGGCTGCGGCATAGAAGGCGAAGTTTTTGTGAACGGCAGCAAAGAGCAGATAGCCTGCCAGCGAAACAAGTATGCCGATGGCTGCATTGCGGCTCACCAGATTGCGTTTGAGGGTGCGGGCTCCGGTGATTCTGGAAATCATGAGGCCCACCGCAAAGAGCAGGAAAAAGGCCCCGGTTCCTCCGCTTATCCCGAGTTCCTCTTTGCAATAGATTGCAACATAGGTGGATATTATTCCATAGCTGAAGGCAAAAGCGCAGATGTTAATGGCCTGCCTGAAGCCTTTCAGCAAAAAGAAGCGGTCCAGGGAAAGAACCTTGTTTACCGGTGGAAGAATTTTCTTGTCTGCCTTTATCGTGCTGTCCAGAACAAGGGAGCAGAGCGAAATGAGCAGCGAGAGCAGAAAGAGGCTGTTGAAGTTGCCTCCGCAGGCTTTGAGCACCACTATGGCAAGAACGGGGCCCAGAGCCGTGGCCACATTGTTGCTCAGCCCGTAATAGGAGATGGCTTCACCCCTGCGCGAGGCCGGCACCACATCTATCGCCATTGTGCTGTTTGCAACGGTTACGGCTCCGAAGGGGGCACCGTGCAGGGTTCTCACTATTGCGAAAAGGGTGAGGGACGATGCAAACAGATAGCCTGCAAAGAGGCTGAAGAAGACGAAGTTGCAGATGATCATCACCGTTTTTCGCGGGAAACTGTCCACTATGTATCCGCTGAAGGGACGGACGAGTATGGCCATAACCGTATAGCCTGCAAGAACAAGCCCTATGGTGTCCTTGCTCGCGCCGAAGGTCTCGCTAAGATAAAGCGGCAGCAGCGGGACAATGAGAGTGAACGAAAATTTGATAAGAAAATTGCTTATGCAGACTTTGATGAAGTTTGCATTCCAAAGTTTCTCTTCTGTCATTTTCCTTTGATTTGAATGGAAAAGCCCTCGTCCAGAAGGTCCTGAAGAGCATCCCGGATTGCGCTTTCCTCATAGGCCTCTATCCCGGCAAGGGGAGTGGGGCGGGAGATGGTATAGGCCATTATCTGTCTTGGACGAAGCAGGCGGACCCAGGCCTTCCAGCCCTCAAGAACGGCAGGGCTCAGGGAGTCGAAGTCCTTGCATTTGAGGAATATGGTCTGAAGTATGAAATTGCCCTGGAAACGCTCCATTCCTTCGATGACCCTGTTTACATCGTAGTCTTTGCCACAGCGGTTGATTATGGCTGCAAGGGTGTTGTCGGGGGCATCGAGCTTGAGGATGGGCTGGTCCACCTTGCGCAAGGCCTGAAAAACATCTTCCTTGTGGAGCCTGGTGGCATTGCTCAGGACTGATATTTTGGCCGATGGGTAAAAAGTGTTGCGCAGGATTATGGTATCGTCTATTATGCGGGCGAAATCGGGATTGAGAGTAGGTTCCCCATCTCCGGAAAAGGTGATGGAGTCGATTTGCACGCCCTCCAGCATACACTGGCAGAGCTTGTCTTCAAGGGCGTTGCGAACTGCCGCAGCATTGGGGATGCGGGTATCGGACAAACCCTCGCTGTTCCATCCGCATTCGCAGTAGATACAGTCGAAGTTGCAGATTTTGCCTTTTTCCGGAAGGAGATTTATTCCCAAAGAACGGCCGAGCCGCCGGCTTTTTATTGGTCCGAACACAATATCTTCTCGTAACATAACACAAAATTAAATTTATTTTACGATATTTGCAAAGTGTAATAAAACCTAATGTACCAATGACTGTTACAATCAAAGAGGTGAAGACACGCCGACAGCTGTCAAATTTCATCCACTACCCCGAGAAGCTCTACAAGGGCTCCCAATATTGGGTACCACCACTAATTTCAGACGAATACACCACTCTCAATCCGAAAAAGAACGCCGCTTTCGATTTTTGCGAGGCCCGTTACTGGCTGGCTTACGACGAGTCAGGCGAAATTGTGGGTCGTGTAGCAGGAATAATCAATAAGAAATCCAATGAAATCTGGAAGCAGAAGCGTGTACGTTTCGGCTGGCTCGATTTTATCAACGACGAAAGCGTTCTCTCCGCCCTTCTTTCAGAAGTGGAGAATTGGGCCAAGAGCTTTGGACTGAACGAAATCGTGGGACCGTTCGGTTTCACCGACATGGACAAGGAAGGCCTTCTTGTCAAGGGCTTCGACAAACTCTGTCCATTCACAACGCTCTATAACTATGATTATTACGAGCCGCTGCTTCTCAAACTCGGTTACTCCAAGTGCGCGGAGTGGGACCAGAAATACATCCCTATTCCCGACAAGATCGAAAGGCTGGACAGGATGTCCGATATCGTGTCTGAGCGCTATGGACTGCGCATTCTTCAGGCGAAGAATACCAAAGAGCTGGTGCGCAATCACGGAATGGATCTTTTCCATATGTACAACGACACCTTTGCCCCTCTCTACGAATTTACTCCGCTCACAGACAAGCAGATAAAAGCTTATATCAGCTCGTATGAGACTATTCTTGACGTAGATTTCGTATGTGTTGCCGTGGACAAGGACAACAAAATCGTAGGTTTTGCCATCTGTGTCCCTTCACTTGCCAGGGCTGTGCAGAAAGCCAAGGGAAGACTTATGCCTTTCGGAATTTTCCATATCCTCAAGGCTCTCCGCAAGAACGACACGATAGAGGCCCTTATGATCGGCATCCATCCCGACTATCAGGGAAAAGGCGTGTTCGTACCTATGTTCAAATATCTTCACAAGGGAATGCAGAAGCGCGGAATCAAGGCTCTCATCACAAATCCTCAATTGGAGGACAATGTGAGGATTCAGAATATGTTCAACCAGTATGAGCACTCGAACTATATGGTTCGCCGCTGCTATTCCAAGCCTATAGCATAGCTTTGAACTAAGCCATAATCCACGGGCCGACTTTCGGAATTTTTCTTATGGACAAAAAAATCAGGGTTTTGCTTTTGCGAAACCCTGATTTTTCAATAAACTGCCTGAATTATATCATGAGAGCAGCCACGAGTGAAAGGATGGCGTAGAACTCAGGAAGGGCGGCGTAGATCATGGTGTTGGTCTGAACGTCGTGTCCCTGGCTGATACCTACAATACCGTTGGCGCAAACCTGGCCCTGACGGATGGCGCTGAAAAGGCATACGAGACCTACTGAAAGGCCTACGCCAAAGAGCAGCGGACCCTGGGTGGCGAAATCCTTACCAAGCCACATAAGGAAGGCTACGAAGCCGTAGAGACCCTGGGTGGCAGGCATTGCGGAAAGAATCATATAACTTGAAGATTTTTCCGGATTCTTTTTGAGGGCGCCTTCAGCGGCGTTGCCTGCAATGGTGGTTCCAATCGATGAACCTACACCGGCGAGGCCAAGCATGAGGCCAAGACCGAGATAACCTAAAATAAGATTAAGCATTTTTTTTATTGGATTTTAATTGTTATTATTTCTTTAAAGGATTGTATTTAAGGCCTTTGCCTTCATAACCGCTGTTCTTGAAGTACTCCACGAAAGTAAGACGCAGAGGGTGCACGAAAGCACCGAGGCAGGACATCAGCAGATTGAGGACATGACCGAAAAGAAGGATGATGACAAAAGGCAGCCACTGCCAGCTCGGATTGCTGCCGAGCACCATCTGGCCCAGATTGTTGAAGGCACCTCCCAGCATTCCGCCGGCAAGGCCGAGGGCGTAGAGACGGATGTAGCTGAGTACGTCGCCGAGGATTCCGGTAGCCATATTGTAGGTGTCCCAGAGTCCGGCTCCGATATTCAGAAGCGGATTGCGTCCCGGCTTGTTGAAGATGAAAATTCCCAAAGCCGATACGGCACCTATTGCAATTACGAGAATCTTGGCCATATCCACAGGAACCCATTTGAGCAGTGCCAGCGAGATTACCAGAACACAGCCGACAATGAGCAGAGTCCAGCCTATGGTGCTGATGTTCTGCTTGACGCCGAAGCGTTTGATGTAGCATACGGTCTTGATTATCATCGCAAGGCAGATATGGAAAATACCTATGCCCAATGCCAGTACCATCTGAATGTCATATCCCATTACTTTGCCCACCAGCATACAGTTCTTGAGCTCCTGCGGAACCCAGCTCTGCTCGTGGAGGCTGATTCCGAAGAAAGTGCCGAGGAAGAGTCCCACAATGAAGGTCGCAATTCCCAAAAAGGAGATGAGAGCTCCCATATTGCGGAACATCGAAATCTTCACCCATTCTTTCTTGACTGCAATGCCGAAGAGGATGAGCACCAGGCCGTAGCCTGCATCGCCCATACACATCGCAAAGAAGAGCATAAAGAAGATGCTGAGCACGGGAGTAGGGTCGAATTCGTCGTAAACAGGCATGCCGTACATTCCTGTGAGGCCTTCGAAAAGCTTTGAGAATTTATTGTTCTTGAGCTTGATAGGAGGGTTGTCCTCTTTGCTTGCAGCCTCTTTCCAATAATATACGCTGCTGTTTTGCAGAGCCTGTTCCACTTCTTGGTCACAATCGGCCGGGGCAAAGCCTTCGAAGCAGCATATAAGGTCCTGGGCGGCGCTTTCTCCTTGGGCCGATGCAAGATAGAGGTCGAGTTCGCGGTACAGCTCCTGAATCTGATTTTCCATTTCGGGAATCTCGGAGCTGCGGGCGGCAAGCTCGGCCTGATGTTTTTCGCAGAGTCTGTCTATTTCCCCGATTTCCTCCCTTATGCTCTTTTCGCTGCGCTGTGGAGCTGCCACAGCTTTGACAGGGAAGTTTTCGGCGTTGACAATGGTAAAGTAGCAGTCCCCGGCTGACCTGCTGACCAACTGCAGTGCGAAGGAATTCTCCCATTCCGGGTCGAATTTCTTTTCAGGCACTTTGTAGAATGTCAGTTCCAGACCTAAGCCGCGGAGCCGCTCAATGTCCTCGGGATTGAAATCGCCCCAAGGTGCAGAGGCGGCAGCTTCGCGCTCGAGAAGGGCTTTTCTTGAGCGGAGCTCGCGCAGATAAGAATCAGAGCCCTTCTGAATATCGGAAATGTCGCTTTTGATAGCGTTGATTTTTCCGATAATGGCAAAGGAGTCTTCATCCACAGGCTTGGCGGAGCGCTGTATGTCCACCAGGCCCAATTCCTGCAATTGCTTCAGGAACAGGTCCTTGTCCCCGCTGAGGAGGATAAAGGAGTATTTGCTCATCTTTGCTATCATAGGGCTTGCTGTTTTTCTTCTTCTTCGTGACGGGTCTTCACAATCTTCGATGAAGCTTTGCTCAGATTTTCCTCGTCCTCCATATATCTCTTGATCTTCCTTATGGCCTCCTGATAGCCCGGAATCTGGACTTTCTCATAGAGGTTCACTTTCTGGGTGGTCTTCTTCCTGTTGTAGTCGAGAATCTTCCTTCTCTGCTCATACACTTCGGATTCGATTCCCAGCCGTGTGATGTCCTTGAGAATCCTCACACCGTCGGCATACCAGGCCGGTTTTGTGAAAGCATTGAAAGGCTGGAGCTCATACACGATGTCTTCGAGGTCCGGAATTTTGACTCCGGCCACTTTCACCGTGCGCAGCTTCACGTCCACGATGCGGATGAGTCCCGGCTCGAACTCGTTCCAGAGCGCTGCAAGGTAGTCGTAGCTCTTGAGAGCCTGTTCCACCTCGCGCTCCAGCTTCTCGCTCTGAGCTTTGGCTGCGGCAACGCTGACCCTGAGGGCCGACTCCTTGTTCTTGAGGGTCGGGAGGGCCTTCTGACGTACCTTCAACTGCTTGCCAAGGTTGGTAAGAGAGGTTTTGTTGTATTGAAATTTAATTGCCATCAGGCTTTCCAGTATTTGTCTATCAAGGCTTTCTTAATACCTGTTTCTTCAGGTTTGAAATATTTGCCGAAGAGCTCCCAGGCGGTGTCAAGCATCTCTTCTATTTTGATGTTGACGTCGATGCTGAGCAGGCGGCTTGCATACTCCTTGGCATAGTCGAGGCACCTGAGGTCGTACTCGGAGAGGTCGAAACCGTTCTCAAGCTTGGTCTTGGCGTTCTGTGCATCTGAATAGAGACGCACGCCGGCATTCATTACCTGGGAGTGGTCCTCGCGGGTTTTCTTGCCCTGTACAAGCTGTTTGAGTCGGGACAGGGAGCGGAATGGGTCCACGATAACCTTTCCGGTATCGGTATCGGCCTTGAGGTAGAGCTGGCCTTCGGTGATATAACCTGTGTTGTCAGGAATGGCGTGGGTGATGTCACCGTCGTTGAGCGTTGTAACTGCGATGATGGTGATGGAACCGCCGCTCGGCAGCTGAACCGCCTTCTCGTAAATCTTGGCGAGGTCGGAGTAGAGTGAACCCGGCATGGAGTCCTTGGAAGGAATCTGGTCCATACGGTTCGACACTATGCTCAAGGCGTCGGCGTAGAGGGTCATGTCGGTAAGCAGCACGAGAACCTTCTCGTTCTTGTCCACAGCGAAGTATTCGGCCGCTGCGAGGGCCATATCCGGGATAAGGAGACGCTCTACCGGTGGTTCTTCGGTTGTGTTTACGAAGCTTACGATTTTGTCCAGGGCACCTGCATCTTCGAAGGCGTGCTTGAAGAAGAGGTAGTCGTCGTTGCTCAGACCCATACCTCCGAGGATGATCTTGTCCACATCGGCACGAAGGGCAACATCGGCCATAACCTGGTTGTAAGGCTGGTCAGGATCGGCGAAGAAAGGAATCTTCTGGCCCGATACGAGGGTGTTGTTGAGGTCGATGCCGGCAATTCCTGTAGGAATGAGTTCGCTAGGCTGCTTGCGCTTGTAAGGGTTTACGGAAGGTCCGCCTACTTCGCGCTCCTCGCCTTCGACTTCAGGGCCTCCGTCGATAGGGTGGCCGTAGGCATCGAAGAAACGTCCGGAAAGCTGTTCGCTTACCTTGAGGGTTGGAGGAGCTCCGAAGAAGCTGACCTCTGCATTGGTAGGTATGCCTTCGGTTCCGGCAAATACCTGGAGAGTCACAAGCTCTCCTTTGGTCTTCACAACCTGGGCAAGCCTGTTGTCCACTGTTGCGAGCTCGTCGTTGGAAACACCCGGGGCCTTGAGGCTCACCGTGGCTTTGGTGATGGCCTCGAGCTGGGTGTAGATTTTCTGATATGCTTTATTTGCCATTGTCTTCCAGAAGATTTAAGAGTTGTTGCTTGTTTTCCTTGAATTCTTCAGTTCCCCAGACGCAGTAGTTCATCTGCCTCAGGGCGTTGATGAGTTTCTTGAAGTATTCGCGGCACTGCTGGTAGTCTTCGAAGTCGAAGTCCCTGCGGCAGATGTCGAGGATGGTGTTCAGAAGCTCCTTCTGGCGGTCCATAGGACAGAGGGCGTCCACTGCATCGAAGGCATCCTGCTGCAGGAAGGCGAAGTCTATCATTTCGCTCTTCCAGAACGATACGTGGTAGCTCATCGGAACGCCGTCGTCGCCGAGAATGTCTATCTGGTCTTTCATTTCGCGGCCGCGGCGGACTATGTTCTTGGCTTCGATAACTTTGTCCACCCAAGCTTCGTCCACTGTCCGGTCGAGGTATTCCCTGATTTCAGGATATTCCAGATATTTGGAGTAGGAGTCGAGAGGGTTCACGGCAGGGTAGCGTTTCTGGTCGGCGCGTGCCTGTTCGAGGGCATAGAAGCAGCGGGCTGCTTTCTTGGTGCTCTCCGTAACAGGTTCTTTGAGGTTTCCTCCGGCAGGGGATACCGTTCCGATGAAGGTGACTGCTCCGGTCTGGCCGTTGTTGAGAACCACCATGCCCGCGCGTGCGTAGAAGTTGGAGATGATGGACGAAAGGTCCACAGGGAAGGCATCGGCTCCCGGAAGTTCCTCCATACGGTTGCTCATCTCTCGCAGAGCCTGGGCCCAGCGGGAGGTGGAATCGGCCAGAAGCAGACATCTCAGACCCATGGCGCGATAGTACTCGCAGATGGTCATCGCCGTGTAAACGGAGGCTTCGCGTGCTGCAACAGGCATATTGGAAGTGTTGCAGATGATGGTTGTACGGTCCATAAGGTGGCGGCCGGTATGAGGGTCGATGAGTTCAGGGAACTCGGTAAAAATTTCCACAACCTCGTTGGCGCGTTCGCCGCAGGCAGCCATCACAATCACATCGGCTTCACCCTGCTTGGCAATGGCGTGCTGGAGCACGGTTTTTCCACAGCCGAAAGGCCCCGGGATAAATCCGGTACCGCCTTCTGCGATAGGGTTGAAGGTGTCGATTACACGGACGCCGGTTTCCATAATTTTCTGAGGACGCGGTTTCTCCCTGTAGCCTTTGATGGCAACTTTTACAGGCCAGTGCTGAACCATTGTCACTTCCACGTCTTCTCCGGCTGCATTGCTGAGGACAGCGATAACGGTATTGATATTGTACGATCCGGCTTCCTTTATGCTCTTGACCACATACTCTCCCTTGAAGGAGAAAGGAACCATAATTTTGTGAGGCAGCCAGCCTTCCTGAACTTCGCCCAGCCAGCTTGCGGCTTCCACTCTGTCTCCGGCCTTTGCTATAGGGCTGAAATCCCAGAGTTTGTCCGGGTTGAGGGCCTGGGTGTATTCTCCACGTTTGAGGAAGACTCCCGTCATGGTGGTGAGGTCGTTCTGCAGACCGTCGTAAACGCTTGACAGAAGTCCAGGGCCCAGTGATACTTCAAGCATCTTTCCGAGGAATTCCACCGGATCTCCGCCCTTGAGGCCTCGGGTGCTCTCGAAGACCTGCACAGAGGCCTGGTCTCCGTTCACCTTGATCACCTCGGCGAGCAGATTGGTGCCCTTGGCGTTTATGTAGCAGAGTTCGTTCTCTGCAACCGGGCCGTTGACCTGCACGGTGACAAGGTTGGAAACGATACCTCTAACTTTTCCTGTTGTACTCATTTTATTCTATTGATTTTTTATTGTTTCGTATTTCGTTGACGAGTTGCTTGAACAAGGCTGCTCCCTGCTGCGGGTCGAGCTTGAGCCAGCGTGAGACAATCTGAAGTTTGGCCACGAAAGCCAGAATAACGTCTATTGTGAACACTTGAAGGCCCAGAAGGGAGTCAATCCTGTCCCACATCAGAAGGTCCAGGGAGCGCTCCCGCTGCAGGATGTCCGTGCCGGCAAGAATCTCCTTGACCATATTCTCCTGTTCAAATTCCTCTTCTTCCTCGCTCAGGTGGAGTTCATCCTGGCCCATGGGCCTTCCAAGCTGCGAATTGAGATATTCCACCTTGCAGTTGCGCACGGCAAGGTCGAAGGCGAAATAGCCGCGGACAAAGGCGTTTGAGCTGTCCAGGGCGCGGCGATAGAAGTCTTCGTCGAGCCGGGAAGCGTCGAAACCTTCGAGGAGCCTGTCCAGAAGAGCGGCATCCTTCTTCGAAAGCTGGGTGCGTATCTCTTCAACAATGCCCTCGCAGTCCAGTTCTCCGCGGAAATCCGCACTGATAACAGGCAGGGATGCTATAATGTATTCGTAATTATTCACCGAAAAGTACTTTTTTGGTTAGAGGACGAAGGTATTCGCAAATGAGAGCGGAGAAGGTTTCGTCGCTCAGACTGATGTAGTAGCTGCCGTCGGCCGGGCCGATGTTGAATCCTCCGCTTATCCTGTTGGAGAATTCGGCTGTTACCTGCTTGCCAAGCTGCTTTTCAAGCTGGCCGGCAACCCATCCTTCAAGTTCTGACTTGAGGTTCTCGGGCAGCACGAGTGCCAGATCGCAGCTCTCCTGTGCGGAGAAGTTTTTGGCGACGCAAAGGATGATTTCCTTGAGAAAATCGGTCTTGCCCAAAGTCTCTTTGGCAGCTTTGTCGATGATGTTGGAAAGAAGAAGGTTTTCAATATCCTTCTTTGTGGCCTGGAGAGCCTGCTCCGATGCCATTTTCACGTCGGACTTGGCTTTGTCCTTCAGGTCCTGGGCCTGCTGGCGGGCCTGGAGAATGATTTTCTCGGCTTCCGCCTTTGCATCGGCAACTATCTGCTCGCCCTGCTTCTTGGCATTGGCGAGGAAGAGTTCACCGTCCTCTTTGCCCCTGGAAAGACCTTCCTGATAGAGCCTGTCTGTGAGTTCTTGTAATTTGTTTTGCATAAATATCTGTTTTATATTGTTTTATGATAAAAAGCCGAGTAAAATGCCTGCAGCCACCGCCGAACCGATGACTCCGGCCACATTGGGACCCATAGCGTGCATCAGAAGGTGGTTGGAAGGATCGGCCTCAAGCCCCACGGTTTCACTGACGCGGGCCGAATCGGGAACGGCACTCACGCCGGCATTGCCGATGAGCGGGTTGATTTTGTTTCCTTCCTTGCAGAACAAGTTCATTAATTTCGCAAATAGCACACCACATGTGGTGGCGATGACAAAGGAGAGCAGTCCGAGCAGGAAGATCTTCACCGAGCGTGCGCTGAGAAAGACCGTTGCCTGGGTGGAAGCTCCGACAGTGAGTCCTATGAGGGTTGTAACCACATCTACCAAAGGACCGCTTGCGGTCTGGGCAAGCCTGCGGGTCACTCCCGATTCCTTGAGCAGGTTTCCGAAGAAAAGCATTCCGAGAAGCGGTATGCCCGAAGGTACTATGAAAGCCGTGCAGATGAATCCTATGATTGGGAAAAGGATTTTTTCTTTCTGGCCAACCTGTCTTGGGGCTTTCATTCTGATGAGCCTTTCCTTTTTAGTTGTAAGCAGCAGCATTACAGGCTTCTGGATTACCGGAACCAGGGCCATATAGCTATAGGCCGATACGGCAATGGCGCCCATAAGTTCTGGAGCCAGCTTGGAGCTGAGGAAAATGGCTGTAGGGCCGTCGGCTCCGCCGATGATGCCAATTGCTCCGGCTTCTGCCGGACTGAAGCCGAGGTGGAGAGCAATGATATAGGCTCCGAAAATGCCAATCTGGGCAGCTGCTCCGATGAGCATGAGCCGAGGTTGGGATATGAGTGCGGAGAAATCCGTCATTGCACCTATTCCCAGAAAAATCAGAGGAGGATACCATCCCTGTCTGACTCCCTGATAGAGTATGTTGAGCACGCTTCCTTCTTCGTATATGCCTATGTTGAGACCGTTGAGAAAAGGAATGTTTCCGATGATTATTCCGAAACCGATAGGAACCAGAAGCAGGGGCTCCCAATGCTTTACTATGCCCAGAAGAATGAAAACCAGGCCGATGGCAATCATCACGAGGTGCTGCCAGGTGCAGTTGGCAAAACCGGTGAACTGCCAGAATTGGGTGAGACTGTCTATTATCTGTTCCATCAGCCGAGAATTAGAAGTTGGGTTCCTTCTTTCACAGAGTCGCCGCTGTGCACAAGAATCTGCTTTACTGTGGCCTCCTGCGGAGCCAGAATGTCATTTTCCATTTTCATTGCCTCGAGAACTGCCAGTTTTTGTCCGCGGCTCACTTTGTCGCCTTCCTTTACTGCGATGGAGAGAATGACTCCCGGCAGCGGGGAAGTGACTGCTCCGGCAACAGCAGGAGTGGCCGGAACCGCCTCATTGAGCGGAGCGGAAGATGCGTTGAGAGCATTCTTTGGCCTTGCTGCCACAACAGGGCCGGCAGGCTCTTCAACAAGAGCTTCGTACTCCCTGCCGTTGACACAGACCGATGCCTTGTTCCCGACAATGGAGTTTATGCTTACTTCGTAGTCTCTGGAATTTATTTTGATTTTGTAAGTGCTCATTTTTTTCTGAAATTACGTTCTGCCTTTGACCA
The DNA here is from genome assembly GCA_946055165.1 of uncultured Bacteroidales bacterium. Classification (GTDB taxonomy): domain Bacteria; phylum Bacteroidota; class Bacteroidia; order Bacteroidales; family UBA932; genus Cryptobacteroides. The sequence goes on along the minus strand of CAMGFA010000007.1, from coordinate 37,413 downwards.
TGGACTCTCTTTCGAAGGGTCTATTGTGATTGTCCTTTCGTTGTCTTTCCGGTAGAGACTGAGGGCAAGTGCTATTGCGGCTGCAATTTCCTCCTTGTCCGATTCCGGAAGCTCCTTTCCGCTTGCTGCCGTTTGTTTTTCCTGTTTGGAAATGAAGAAGCGGCCCACAAGACTGTACAGGGCATAAAGCAGCAGGAGACATAAAAATACTGTTCCTACTGAAATCAGAGTGAGAATAAGGCCGTGGGGATCGTTTGTCATAGAGGAAGATTGTCGTGTTTTTTTGCAGGGAGGTCCTGAACCTTGTTCTTGAGGGAGTAAAGGGCCCTGATTATTCTGAAACGGCTTTCCGAAGGCTGGATGACGTCTTCGATATAGCCCCTTTCGGCAGCACGGTAAGGGTTGCAGAAAAGTTCGTTGTATTCTTCCTCGCTTATGTTCTTGAGCACGCCCACTGCTCCTTTTGCTCCCATAACTGCGATGTTGGCCGACGGCCAAGCGTAGTTGATGTCGCTGCGCAGGTGCTTGCTGGACATTACGATATAGGCTCCGCCATAGGCCTTGCGGAGGGTGAGGGTGATTTTCGGAACGGTGGCTTCGCCATAGGCATAAAGAAGTTTGGCACCGTTGGAAATGACAGCCCCGTATTCCTGTTGGGTGCCCGGGAGGAAACCGGGAACATCAACCAGTGTTACAAGAGGTATGTTGAAGGCATCGCAGAAGCGGACAAAGCGGGCAGCCTTGCGGCTGGCGTTGATGTCCAGCACTCCGGACATATAGTCCGGCCTGTTTGCGACAATTCCCACACTTTCTCCTCCCATTCTGGCGAAACCGACTATGATGTTGCAGGCAAAATCGCGGTGTACTTCGAAGAAATCGCCATTGTCAACAAGGGAGTCGATCACCTCATACATATTGTAGGCCTTGTTGTCGCTGTCCGGGATTATGTTGTCCAGATTTGGGCAAAGCCTGCTTGGGGAATCGTCCGAAGGCAGGGAAGGAGCCTTTTCCATATTGTTCGACGGCAAGAAGGAAAGCAGTTTGCGGATGCCCGAAATGAGGCTTTCTTCATCGGGGCAGGCAAACTGTGCCACGCCGCTCTTGCGGGAGTGGACGGCGGCACCGCCCAGACTTTCCTGGTCCACGTCTTCTCCGGTTTCGCTTTTTACAACCGACGGGCCGGTGAGAAACATGTTCGAAGTGCCTTCCACCATAAAGATGAAGTCGGTAAGGGCCGGGGAATAAACTGCTCCTCCTGCACAGGGGCCCATAATGGCGGAAATCTGGGGAATCACTCCCGATGAGAGGATGTTCCTCTCGAAGAGTTCGCCGTAGCCGGCCAGAGAGTCGATTCCTTCCTGAATGCGGGCTCCTCCCGAATCGTTCAGTCCGATTACGGGAGCTCCTGTCTTGAGGGCGAGGTCCATTACCTTGCAAATCTTCTCGGACATTGTTTTGCTCAGGGAGCCTCCGTTCACGGTGAAATCCTGAGCAAAGACATAGACAATGCGTCCGTCTATGGTTCCGCGGCCGCTAACAACACCGTCGCCGTCGAAATGCCTGTCTTCCATTCCGAAATTGGTGCACCGATGCTGGACAAAGCAGTCGAATTCTTCAAAACTGCCGGGGTCCAATAAAAGCGCAATACGCTCTCTGGCAGTAAGCTTGCCTTTGGCGTGCTGCGCTTCTATTCTTTTTTGGCCGCCGCCAAGAAGGGCGGCTTCCTTGCGTTTGTTCAGACTTATTATCTTTTCGCTTTGAATACTCATACAGAGGCTTGAATTAACAAGCCGCAAATATAGCAAAAGTCCGCGAGAAAGACAATACTTATTCCTGATGTGCCGGCTTGAGCAGATCGAGAACCGTCTTCACCGGATTGAAGGTCTCGATTGGCACTTCGACAAAGGCCGTAAGCCAGTCTGACATTGCTCCGTTCCACAATCCTGGAAGTTCGAGAGCTTTGAGTTCGCGGCCCTGATAGCTCTTCGAAGAGATGAAACCTGTCTGCGGATCGACATATTTTGTGAGGTCAAACTTGTCTCCTTTGTAGTCTTTTATACAGCAGACAAGGTCCACAGGGTTGAAATGTGTGGCTTCCTTCATAAGTGCAGGGTCGCTTATCTGCACGCTTTCGAGTATCTGCAGGCTGGTGCATCCTTTCTTGTCCCTTACAATGAAAGGACCTCCTCCGGGCTCCCCTTCGTTGCGTACCATTCCGCATACACGGATAGGGCGGTTGAGTTTTTCGAAGAGGGCGAGGGCCCTTTCCTTGCAGTTCTTCTGCTCCGGGATAGTGATGCAGAATTCTTTTTCAAGGAAGGCTTCAATCTTGTTGCAGAGGGTCTGGCATTCAGGGGTTGCGTAAGGATCGTCCGGAACAGGATAGTAGCCCGGGATGTAGTTGATGAGTCCGGTGTTGGCCTGGGCCGATGTGAGCTGGAGGAATTCGGTGATGTAGCCGAAGACCTTGTCCCTGAGCTGGAGGGCGCGGCCCATAAGCACTTTCTTGTATTTGGCACAGCAGCCGAGAAGACGCTCGTTGGCCACGTTGTCTATGTTCTTTATGCTCACAAGTTCCTGCTCAAGCTTGTCAAGGTTGTAGATGAGGGCGCCGTGACCGGCAGGACGGGTGAGAATCTGTCCGTCCTCCTTGAGGAAAGGCTTGTTGTCCGGAGTTACGGCGATGGTGTCGGTAGCCTTGTCCTGATAGGTGAATTCCACCTTGTATTTTACTCCGTAGCGCTCTTCGTAGCTCTTCTGCACTTCGGCCAGAGCCTGTTCAAAGAGTTCCCGGTGCTCCGGAGAAATGGTGATGCAGAGGTTTACGCTGCCATCGGCATTGCGCATATAGTCCTGGCCTTCAACCAGATGCTCAGCCAAAGCGGTGCGCACTTCATCGGGGTAGCGGTGGAATTTGAGTACGCCTTTCGGTTTGCTGCCATAGCCGAGACCTTCGTCCAGAAGCAGTCTGTCTGCTGTGCTGTCGGGATCGTAGGGAGCTTTTCCGAAGACTGCCTCGTCGTAGAAGGCGAATTTTTCCAGATTGCCGGCCAGTTTTTCAATGGCTTCGCTCTTGTGGGCGAAGATGTCCTTGAACATTCTGGAGGCGGCGCCCGATGCAGGAACGAATTTGCATCGGCCGGAAACCGTAGCCTTGCTGTTGTAGTCGATACACTCCTGCTCCTGCTGCGGGTCGAGGGTGCTGATGCCTTTGTTCACGCTTGCAGCCGCAACGATGTCGAGCTGCGGAAAGCCGTGCCTGAAAATTTGAATTTGTTCTTCGTGTGTCATAATACGTGGAATTCTCTTCTGTATTTATATGTTTTTCTCAAGTCTTCGAAAGAAGAAGGGTCCATCCTCAGGAAGAAGTCGTCGGTGAAGATTGGGTAGTTGTACTGGAAGATGCTGGCAATCTGCCCCTGGGATTTGCCGATCACGTCCACATGGACGGCGTCCATTCCCTCAATGTCGGGTTTGGGGAAGAAGTCGTAGAGTTGGGTGATTCCGAAATAGCGGGCTATGCTCCGCACCGCTATTCTGCTGCCGGCCAGTTTGCTCTGATAGGAATAGCCCGAGATGTTGGGCGTGCCGATTTCCACCTTGTCCAGAAGGCGAAGGTTAATGCGCGGTTCGTTCTTCCAGCAGTCGATGATTACGGGGCCGAGCCTTGGAATTGCGCGCAGAAGGGCGTCTTCGTCCACAATGGCGCCGTGGGCCGTGTTGATGAAAAAGGCTCCGAACTTCATTTTGCTGAAGAACTCATCGTTGCACATTCCTCTGGTCCTGTCGTTGAGAGGGCAGTGGAGGGTGACAACATCGCTCCCGGCGAGCAGTTCATCAAGGCTGCAGTAGCGTTCAGGATTTTCCTGGGAGGCGCGGATGGGGTCTTCTATGAGAACCTTGAAGCCCAGGGCTCTGGCAACAGCCTCAATTCTGGAGCCCACTGCTCCGCAGCCCACAATGCCGATAGTGTAGCCGCTGAGGTCTATGCTGCGGCGGCTTGCACTTCCGTAGAGGGCGGAGAAGACATAGTTCATCACTCCGCCAACTGTGCTGCCTTTGGCATTCTGCACATATATGCCCTTGCCGTTGCAGTATTCGAGGTCTATGTGCTCGAGCCCTACGGTGGTGGTTGCAATCATCCGCACCTTGCTGCCGTCCAGAAGGGCGGCCGAACAGCGGGTACGGCCTTTGAGCAGCAGAGCGTCGGCATCGGCAATGTCGGCAGGTCCGATGGCAGGCCCGTTCATATACCTCACCTGTTCGCAATAGGGTTCGAACACTCCTTGCACAAATGGTATCTCCTTATCTATGACCAGTTTCATTTGAGCACAATCTTTTCTACAAAACCAACCTCTTCACAGTCCCTGCTGAACAGGGAATCGTTTTCGAGGCATCTGTTGATTTTATCTGCAAGTATATCTCTCTGCATGTAAAGCATGCTGCGGGCGGCCGAGGACGAAAGGGTGATGTACAACACCCCTTTCTTGAAATATCGTTTGAGAGTGTATTGAGCTGCGCCGCTTTCGCTGTCCCAGGCTCTGAAGATGCAGCGGGTGTTAAGTGCAGGTGCCGCTTTCAGCATCTTTATGCAGGCCATCGCGAGGTCTCCGGCACTCTGGGCGCTTTTCCTTTCGAATTTCATTTTTTGAAGACGCCTCCTTCCGCCTCGAAATAGGAACTTTCGCAGGTGAATTTGTCCACTATTCCCTGCAGTCTGGCCTTGTTGGTGTCGCTTATGAATATCTGGCCGAAGTCCTTGCCGGCAACCATCTGCAGCAGATTTTCCGTGCGTTGAATATCAAGTTTGTCGAACATGTCGTCCAGCAGAAGGGCAGGAGCAAAGCCATAGGAAAGTTTCATAAGTTCGTACTGGGCGAACTTGAGGGCCACCAGAAAACATTTCTGCTGGCCTTGTGAGCCGGTTTTGCGTATGGGCTCACCGTTCATTGTGAAGAGGAAATCGTCCCTTTGAACCCCTTTGCTGGTGTAGTGCAGGAAACTGTCCTTGTCGCGGCAGTTTTGCAGCAGTTCGTACAAAGCTGCGGTGTGGAGGTCCGATACATATTCAATTCCCACGCTCTCTTTTCCGGAACTCAGCTTTTCGTAGTAGCTCTGTACAAGGGGCTGGAGGCCCTGGGCGAAATCGCGGCGGCTCTGGAAGATTTTGTCGGCCATGCGGCTGAGGTTTATGTCCAGGGCGTCGAGCAACTCGAAAGAGGGAATGCTGCTCTTGAGGCTGGCATTGCGCTGGGCCAGAAGTTTGTTGTAGCGCTGCATGGCGCTCAGATATTCCCTGTCCATCTGGGAGAGCACTGAAGTGGCGAATTTGCGCCTTGCTTCCGAGCCTTCGCTCACCAGTGCGGAGTCGCAGGGACTTATCATTACTATAGGAAGAAGGCCGATGTGTTCGCTCATCTTGGAGCAGGCCTTGCCGTCGCGCACAAGTTTCTTTTCCTGGTTCTGCTCCACCTGAATGCTTATTTTCATTGTACTTCCGTCTTCGAGGCAGTAGTTGCCGGCAAGGGCGAAACTTCTGCAGCCGTGGCGGAAGTTGTATTGGTCGCTTGGACCGAAGGCGCTTTTTGTCATGGACAGATAATAAATCGCATCCAGGAGATTGGTCTTTCCCTCACCGTTGTTACCGCTTATGCAGTTGACTTTGGGTGAGAAGTCAAGTTCCTGGAGTTCGATATTGCGCCAATTCTGGACAACTATTTTTTTGAGGCTAGGCATTTCGGGTGTGCTTGAGTATATGCTTCTTTTAGTTTTTCTATTGAGTTGTGCGTATAAACCTGGGTTGCCGCAAGGGAGGAATGGCCCAGCATTTCCTTTATGCTGTTGAGATTGGCGCCTTCGTTGAGCAGTTCGGTGGCAATGCTGTGCCGAAGAACGTGGGGCGATTTTCTCTGGCTGATTCCTGACGTTGCCGAAAGTTCCTGTTTTACAGCTTTGTCCACATAGGCGGGATAAAGGCTGCGACCTGCTTTGGTAAGGAGCAGGCTGCCTGAGGGAGCCTGGGCAAATCCCATTTTGCTACACGCTTGTAAATATAGCAAAATCTCCCGGATTAATTCTGCTGAAAGAGGAATTTCGCGCATTTTGTCGCCTTTTCCCTTTACCTTGAGAACAGATCTGGAAGTGTCCACATTGCTGCACTGGAGGCCGATGAGTTCGCTGCGCCTTATTCCGGTATGGTACAGCAGGCTGATTATCAGCCTGCGCAGTATGTGCTCATAAGCTTCTGGACTGCCGGCCGAAACCAGCGCAAGACATTCTTCATCCGCCCACAGGCGGCTTGAGCTGAAATACGCCTCGAGGGCTTCCTTGCGGTAAAACACCGGCAGACGTTTTTCCATTTTCGGTTTTGCGAGGGAATGGAGGGGATTGCTCTGAATCAGCCCCTGTTTCATAAGGTAGCGGCAGAATCCGCTCAGTACACTCAGATGCAGACGGACCGTTCGGGGACTCAGCTTGCGTTTGCTCAGAAGATGGACTTCGTACGAGCGCAGAAGACTGTTGTTCAGGCTGGGAAGCAGTTCGGCGCCATTGAGATAGGCGGTAAATTCATCCAGTGCGGAGCGGTATATGTCCACCGTGCGAGGAGAAAATCTCTTCACTGCCCGGATGTAGTTTATATATTCCCCGATAAGTTCCATAGCTGCGGACTTGCTACAAAGATAATAAATTTTTATTTTTGCGCTCCTATGGAATACATTTGGGATCCGCTAAGAAAAAAGGAAGTTGCACTTACCTCGGAGGAAAGGGTGAGACAGTGGCTCATAGCCCAGCTCAATACATCTTTCGGAGTGCCCATGGGCCTGATGCAGAGTGAAGTTTCCCTGAAACTCGGACGCAAGGACTACAGGGCGGACATCGTTGTCTATGACCGCAAGGCCAGACCCTTGATGGTGCTCGAATGCAAGCGTGAGGATGTGGTGATTGGCCCAGAAACCGTAAGGCAGGCCCTTATTTACCATTCCGTTCTGAATGTATCGTTCATTTGCCTGAGTAACGGGAAAAGCACTTATGTTTACAGGCGCAATAGTCTGTCGGGTTTCGACAGGCTCGATGCTTTTCCTGACTATCAACAGATGCTTTTATGCCAACCCTGATACCTGAATTCCTTAACCGCAAGATTTTTTCTATTGTTAGCTCTGTGGCCGCCGAGAAGGGCGTCAAAGCCTTTGCCATAGGCGGATATGTCCGTGACTGTCTGCTCGGGCGTCCCTGCAACGATATAGATATTGTTGTGGAGGGAAGCGGAATCGATTTCGCACGCGCGGTTGGAGAGAAGACTCACAGCAAGGTCTCGTATTTCAAGAATTTCGGAACTGCCATGCTGCATTTTCAGGGCGACGAGGTCGAATTCGTGGGGGCACGCAAGGAGAGCTACGACCGCAACTCCCGCAAGCCTGTAGTGGAGAACGGCACTCTCAGAGACGACCAGTTGCGCCGGGATTTTACCATCAATGCCCTTGCTCTTTCTCTTCAGGCCGATTCTTTCGGAGAATTGGTCGATCCCTTCGGCGGTATAAAGGATTTGCAGGACGGCATCATCCGGACGCCTCTGGATCCGGACAGAACTTATAGTGACGATCCTCTCAGGATGCTCAGGGCGGTCCGTTTTGCCACCAAACTCTCTACTGAGGAGCGCGAATTCCGGATAGTGGACGAATCTTTGGAGTCGATGCGCCGTATGGCAGAGCGCCTGGAAATACTTTCAGTGGAGAGGATTACGGACGAGCTGAACAAGATGCTGCTTTGTCCCAAGCCTTCGAAGGCTCTTTTTCTGCTCGAGCAGACAGGGCTTCTGCAGAAAATCCTGCCCGAAGTTTGTGCTCTCAAGGGAGTGGAAACCCAGGACGGAAAGGCTCACAAGGAGAATTTTGCCCATACTCTTATGGTCTTGGACAATGTGTGCAGGCTGGAGCAGGGAGAAGCCAAGCTCTGGCTGCATTGGGCCGCTCTTCTGCACGACATAGGCAAACCGGCATCCAAGCGTTACGACCCTGCATTGGGCTGGACATTCCACGGGCATGATGTTATAGGCTCGAACATGGTTCCGGCAATATTCAACAGGTTGCGCCTTCCTGTGGAGGCTTCCAAATATGTGCGCAAACTGGTGTGGCTGCATTTGCGTCCCATCGCCCTTGCTTCGGATGAGGTTACCGATTCGGCGGTGCGCCGTCTGCTTTTCGATGCAGGAGATGAAATCGAAGACCTTATGTTGCTCTGCAGGGCCGATGTAACCTCGAAAAATCCTGCCAAGGTGGCCCGCATCCAGCAGAATTTCTCCCTTGTGGAAGAAAAACTCGCGGAGGTGGAAGAAAAAGACAGGCTGCGCAATTTCAAGAATCCTGTGAACGGGGAACTGATAATGAAGATGTACGGGATTGAGCCTTGTCACGAGATAGGAATGATCAAGGAAAGGGTCAAGGAGGCCATTCTCGACGGACTCATTGAAAACGATTTCGATTCCGCCCTTGCCTACATGCGCTCGATAGCGGGGGAGTACGGCCTCAAGGAAGTTCAGTAGTGGGGGATTATTCTCCGCGGAGCGATTCCGAAAGACGCTGCTTTATGGTATTGTTGTCCAGCCCGGCAGCCAGAAGATGGAACAATTTGGCAAGCATGCATTCGGTGGTGCTGTCGCGCCCCGACACAACTCCGCTATTCTCCATACACTTGCCGTTGGCATAGATGCTCATATCCACTGTTCCTGCAAAGCACTGGGTTACATTTACCAGTATTTTTCCCTCATTGGAAGCACGGTTTACAAGGTCCAGGAACCAGTCGCTGGAAGGAGCGTTTCCTGCTCCGTATGTTTCGATAATCACAGCCCGGGTATCTTTTCCTAAAAGGATGTTCCGGACCACTCCCGGAGTAATTCCCGGATGGATTTTCAGAATGGAGACTCTGGTGTCGAGTTCATTGTGCAGTTTGAGCGGAGCCTGAGCGGCAGGAAGAATGAGCTTGTCGTTGTATCTGATGTTGATTCCGGCCTGGGCAAGAGGCTCAAGATTGGGAGAGTCGAAAGCTTCGAAACTTTCGGAATTCACTTTTGTGGCCCTGTTGCCTCTCAGCAGCTTGGAGCCGAAGTAGATTGCAACCTCCGGAACACGGGCCCTGCCGTTAGCGTCTTTTGCGGCTGCAATTTCCACGGCCGATACCAGATTTTCCTTTCCGTCGGTGCGCGGTGCACCTACAGGGAGCTGGCTGCCGGTGAAAATTACAGGCTTGGACAGATTTTCAAGCATAAAGCTCAAGGCCGATGCGCTGTAGGCCATGGTGTCCGTGCCGTGCAGGATTACAAAGCCGTCGTATTCATCGTAGCGCCCGTAAATGATGGAAGAGAGTTTCTGCCACATTCCGGGCTCTACATCGGAAGAGTCGATAAGAGGTGAAAATACTTCATAGTCGATGCGGCAGGCAAATTTGCCAAGTTCCGGAACCTCGCTGAGAATCTGGGAGAAATCGAAAGGCCTCAGCACCCCGTCGGGTGCATCGGCCTTCATTCCTATGGTTCCACCGGTGTAAATAAGCAGAATGGAAGATCTGTTGCTATTCATGTCTGTTTATCTTTGCTGCCTGCCGTGCAGAAGCCGGGGAGGCAATTTCTATTGCTGAGGCTTGTAGGAGTCTTTGAGAGCTGCGGTTTTGTTGAATACCGGGTGCTCAGAACTGCTGTCCCTGTCCTTGATGTAGTAGCCCACCCTTTCGAACTGTACGGCAATGCCGGACTTATCTTCGAGGAGCGCCGGCTCGGCATAGCCTTTTTCGATTACGAGGCTTTCAGGATTGAGGAAGTCCTTGTAATCTTTGTCCTCCGGTACCTGGCTCATGTCGGCAAGGGTGAAAAGACGGTCGTATTGCCTGAGTTCCAGTTCCTTGCAGTATTCCTGGGCTACCCAATGTATGGTTCCCTTCACGGAGCGCCACTCTCCGGCTCCCGGTTTGGTGGAAGGATCGTAGCTGCAGATGAGTTCGACAACTTTGCCTTCGCTGTCTTTCACAATCTCTTCGCACTTGATGATATAGGTGTATTTCAGACGGACTTCACCCTGAGGCTTGAGACGGAAGAACTTGTTAGGGGCATCTTCCATAAAGTCCGCACGGTCGATAAGGAGTTTGCCGGTGAACGGAACCTTGCGTGAAGCGCCTTCCGGTTCGGCCGGATTGAGAGGGCAGTCGTACCACTCGACCAGACCTTCAGGCCAGTTTTTGAGAGTGATTCTGATAGGGTCATTGCCTACAACCATATAGCGGTTTGCCCTTGCGTTCAGGTCCTGACGTACGCACCATTCCAGAAGCTGGATGTCCATGAGCTGGTCGCGTTTGGTGACACCGATCTTGTCGCAGAAAGTCTTGAGGGCATCGGCCGTGTAGCCGCGGCGGCGCACTCCGCACAATGTAGGCATGCGGGGATCGTCCCAACCGCTCACGAAGCCCTTCTGAACAAGCTCGAGAAGCTTGCGCTTGGACATAAGGGTGTAGGTGAGGTTGAGTCTCGCGAATTCGTACTGGTGCGAAGGATAGATGCCCAGAGTCTGGATGAACCAGTCGTACAGAGGACGGTGCACGTCGAATTCGAGGGTGCAGATGGAATGTGTGATATGCTCGATGGAATCGCACTGGCCATGGGTGAAATCGTACATAGGGTAGATGCACCATTTGTCGCCGGTACGGTGGTGATGAGCGTGTTTGATGCGGTAGAGCAATGGGTCGCGGAACATCATGTTAGGATGAGCCATGTCGATTTTGGCACGCAGGACTTTCTCTCCGTCGGCGTATTTGCCGTCGCGCATTTCGCGGAAAAGCCTCAGGTTTTCCTCTACGCTGCGGTTGCGGTACGGGCTTTCCTTTCCCGGCTTGTCCACAGTTCCGCGGCCTGCGGAAATTTCTTCCTGAGTCTGGTCATCGACATAGGCCAGACCTCTCTGGATGAGCTCTTCCGCCCAGGCATAGAGCTGGTCGAAATAATCGGAGGCATAGAGCTCCTTGTCCCACTGGAAACCGAGCCACTGGATGTCTTCTTTGATGGCATCCACGTATTCGGTGTCCTCCTTGGTAGGATTGGTGTCGTCGTAGCGCAAATTGGTCTTGCCGCCGTATTTCTGGGCAAGTCCGAAATTTATGCACAGGCTCTTGGCGTGGCCAAGGTGGAGATAGCCGTTCGGCTCGGGTGGAAAACGGGTGAGAATGCTGTCAACCTTGCCGCTTTTGAGATCGTCTTCGATTATCTCTTCAAGAAAATTGAGTTTCTTAGTTTCTTCCATTTCTATTCCGGTTTATTACAGAGACACAAAAGTAATAAAAAAGAGTGAAATTTGATATTAATAATGTAAATTTGCAGGAATCACCTGATATTTGATATGAGCAAATCCATGACAGGCTACGGAAAAGCCGTGGCACAACTTTCAAATGGCAGTCTGACTGTGGAAATCCGCACTCTCAATGCCAAAAACGCAGACATCAACCTGAAGAGCAGCCTTCTTCCCAAAGACAAGGAACTGCTTCTGCGGCAGAAGATTGCCCAGAGTCTTCAGAGGGGAACGATAGATGTTTTTCTTAGCTGGGAGGTCGACAGAAGCGAAAACTCCCGCACGCTGAACAAAGAACTTGCCTTCCGCTATCTCAGCCAGCTTATGGACATTGCCCGGGAATCGGGCCTCCAAGTTGACGGACCGGCTCTTATGTCCTGTCTTGTGCATCTGCCCGAACTTGTGGACAGCGGAAAGGCGGAAATCATCACCGAGGAGAATTATCCTCTGGTGGAGGCTGCTTTCGACGACTGTCTGGAGCAAGTGAACCGCTACCGCAGCGACGAAGGCCGTATTCTCTACAAGGATGTCACTTCCCGTGTGCAGAAAATCCTCTCCCTTTACGACGAGGTGGAGCGCCTTGCCCCTCTGCGCCTGCAGGCCATAAAGGAAAGGATTCAGAAGGCTGCGGCCGATGCCAGTGTGAAACTCGATGCGGAGCGTTTCGAACAGGAGATGATTTTCTACCTTGAAAAACTGGATATCAATGAAGAAAAGGTGCGTTTGCGCCAGCATTGCAACTACTTCATGCAGACAATCGATACGGACCCTCTGGCCGGCAAGAAACTGGGTTTCATTATTCAGGAGATGGGTCGTGAAATCAATACTACCGGCTCCAAGGCCAACGATGCCGACATCCAGCGTCTTGTGGTGCAGATGAAGGACGAGCTCGAGAAAATACGTGAACAAAGCATGAATATCCTATGATAAGCGATTCCCTTTACAACAGGATTCTGGCGCTGCTCAGGCGCGAGGTCAAACCGGCTCTGGGATGTACCGAACCGATTGCCGTGGCATTGTCGGTGGCCAGGGCTGCCTCTCTTGGCAAGGACGTGCAGAAGGTGCGCGTGAGCGTATCGGCCAATATTCTGAAAAATGCGATGGGTGTGGGCATTCCGGGTACGGGCCAGGTGGGCCTTCCGGTGGCTGCCGCACTCGCTGTGGAAGGGGGAAAATGGGAGCTGGGCCTGGAACTCTTCAGGGACATCGACAGCAAGGCAGTGGAAATGGCCAGGGAATTTGTGGCCCGCAGCAGGGTGGAGGTCAAAATGGCCGATACCGGAAAACTTCTCTACAGCTGCGCCGAATGTTTTTTTGCCAACGGAAGCAGGGGCTGCTGCATAATAGAAGATGCCCACGACAGCATTGTTTTTCTCAGTCTCGACGACAATATCCTTTTCGACAGGCGTCAAACTTCTGACAATGTGCCCGAAAGCAGCCCGGTTCAAGATGAGCCGGAAGGGGATTTTCTGTCGTTGGAACTGATTTATGAATTTGCAAAAACTTGCCGCCTTGAGGATCTGGACCTGATGAGGGAGCAGGCAAGGCTCAATACCGCACTCAGTGACGAGGGTCTCAAGGGAAATTACGGCCTGAATGTGGGCAGAACTCTTGTGGCCGATGTGAACAGGGAAGTTTTCGGAAACGATCTCTGCACGCGTTGCATGTCAATGACAGCCGCTGCCTCCGATGCGAGGATGTCGGGCTGCATCCTGCCTGCCATGAGCAATTCCGGCAGCGGAAATCAGGGAATTACGGTATCGCTTCCGGTGGTTGCTGCAGCAAGGCATCTGAAATGCAGTGAGGAGGAATTGCTGAGGGCTCTGGTCTTGAGCAATCTGGTGGCCATACATATCAAATCCTATCTTGGAAAACTGTCGGCACTTTGCGGCTGCGTGGTGGCCTCCACCGGTTCGGCCTGCGGAATTGTGCTTCTGAGGGGTGGTTCGGCACAGCAGATGGGCTGGGCAGTGAAAAATATGATAGGCAGCATAACCGGAATGATTTGTGATGGGGCCAAGGAGGGCTGCGCAATGAAAGTCGCTTCCGGAGTGAGCTGCGCGCTTCAGTCGGCGGTGCTTGCCCTTGACGGGATCTGTGTTCCTGAGAGCGACGGAATTATTGACAAGGATGTGGAGAAGACCATCCGAAACCTCGGCCGGATTGGCTCCAGGGGTATGAAGAGTACCGATTCGATGATTCTGGATATTATGCTTTGCAAGTAATTGCGGCTTTTTAAAATTTTTTAATTATATTTGCGGCGCAATCAACAACTAAAAATCATATATGGGTTCTACAGCTGTGCTTTCCGCCATACTTACCCTTCTTGCCGGCATAGGTATTTTCCTTATTGCCTGCCAGATGATGAGCTCCAATTTGGAAGCTGCCAGTTCGGAAAAGCTCAAACATCTATTTGCAAAAGCCTCAAAAAACAAACTGCTCGGTGTGGGAATCGGTACCTTGGGTACTGCCGCAATCCAGAGTTCCGGTGCAACTACTGTAATGACCATCGGTTTTGTGAATGCGGGAATAATTTCCCTGTCTCAGGCTGCTACAATCATTTACGGTGCCAACATAGGTACAACCATCACTGCCCAGATTGTGGCATTGGGTATGTTCTCAGGCGGAGGATTGTCAACTACGGTGATATTCTCCGCCTGTGCCGGTCTTGGTGCATTCATGTCCCTTTTTTCCAAGAAAAGCAATCTCAAGACTTGGGGAGGTATTCTGGCAGGTTTCGGTATGCTCTTCGTCGGTCTTTCCCTGATGAGCGGTTCAATGAAGGATTTTGCGGCTCTTGAAAGCGTGAAGATTTTCCTTGCCTCAATAGGCAACCCTATTCTGCTGGTAATCATAGGTGCCATTTTCACTGCCATAATTCAGAGTTCCTCCGTTATGACCTCCATTGCACTTGCCATGGTTGTAAGCGGGCTCATTACTCTTGACCAGGGTATTTTCCTCACAATGGGTTCCAACATCGGTTCCTGCGTGGTGGCCATAATCGCTGGTATAACCAGCAGCAAGAATGCCAAACGCACCGCGCTCATCCACTTGATATTCAACTGTTCCGGTGTTGTGCTCTTTATGCTGGTGAGCTACCTTATGCAAGCGTTCAGCGGCGGCCGTCTGGGTTACGGATTGATTTTCGAGGGAGCCTTCCCGGGAGCGCCCCAGACCCAGCTGGCAATGTTCCATACCTTCTTCAACCTCATCACGGTTATCTGTATGCTGCCTCTGACCGACCTTCTGGTCCGTCTTGTGGTCAGGATGATTCCGGAAGTCCCAGAGCTTGCCGATCCTAACGCCCCGCGTCTGCATTTTGTGGATAACAATATGCTCAAGACTCCTCCTGTTGCCGTGGAGCAGACCAAAAAGGAAATCGTACGTATGTCCACACTGGCAATGGACAACTTCAACAGGGCACTGAGGATTGTGAGCACACTCACATTTACCGAGAAGGAACAGTTCGAAAAAACGGAGAACGAAATCAACTACATCAACCGTGCGCTGGTGGATTTTGTCGTAAAGCTTTCCGAGCAGAAGAGCATCAGCGAACACGACCACGTATATCTTGCCACCACTTACCGTACCATCCGCGACCTCGAACGAATTGGCGACTACGCCGAGAACATCCTCGAGTATTCGGAGTCCATGGCAGAGGACGGCAAGGGCTTTTCGGACGATGCTATAATGGAAATCAACACCCTGCAGAAACTTGTTTCCGAACTTTATTCCTTTGCTGTGAAAGCATATGAAGACGAGGATTTCGAGGCCCTCAAGCAGGCCAATGCGGTGGAGGAGAAGATAGACGACTTTACCAAGATGATGGAAGACAATCACATCTCCCGTCTGTCGGCAGGCGTATGCACTCCGAAGGTCGGCTCCCAGTATCTGTCGCTCTCTTCCAATGTGGAGCGTATTGCGGACCACCTTGTGAACGTGGCAAAGTCTATCCGCAGTCTTCAGATTGCATAAGACAGATATCAGAAACAAAAAAAGCGGCTGCGTGCCGCTTTTTTTGTTCGATTATCTGCTGAGCTGCATCAGAACTTTCTTGTCTTTGTCAAGCAGTTTGAGAGTGTCTCCTTCGATTTCAAAAGAATGACAATACTCAAGTGTTACCAGATAGGCTACTTCGACCATCATCGATTCTGTATCGGCAGACATTCTTGTCATAGCCCCTTCCTTGAAATGCAGTGTGTTTCCCTTCAGCTCGATTTCTCCATTGAGTCTGTTGACTCCAGTACAGCCGCTATAGGTACCTTTGCTGCTGTCTATGCTGAGCTGGGGAATGTTCAGAGTCTCGGGAACGTCATCGTTTCCCAATTTGCTTACTGTCCAGGTTCCGTCCAGTGAGCTGTTGCTGCAAGAGGCAAGACAGAGCATAACTGCGGCAATGAATGCTGATTTTTTCATATATTTTTATTTTAAAAGATTGTCTGCAAGTTCTTCCAGTGCTGGAATATCTTTTTCCTTGAGGCGGCTGAAAATGCTTACGCAAGGCTCAACAAGTTCAATTTCCTTCATAGGAGCAAGAAGTTCTTTCATTGCTCTTGCTGCCGAAGGTGCCCATGAACCGTTCTCCAGAATGCCTACACGGCGTTTGCAATATCCTTTGAGCTGCAGTTTGTGAAGGAAATCGTACATTGGGCTGAAAACTGAGCCGTCGTATGAGCTTGCGCAAAGAAGCAGGGTGGAATATTTGAAGGCATCTTCGATGTTTTCCGCAAAATCGGAGCGGCACAGGTCGCTGAGCACAACTTTTTTCGCTCCCTTTGCCTTCAAAATCTCTGCCATCTTTTCGGCAGCCTGCATGGTGCCGCCATGGATGGAGGCGCAGGCAATGAATACTCCCTCGCATTCAGGTTCATAGCTGCTCCAGGTATTGTACAGTCCGAGATAGTAGGGGAGATTGTCCTCCAGTATAGGGCCGTGAAGAGCTCTGATGGATTTGATTTCGAGTCCGGCCAATTTCTTGAGAACGGCCTGGACGGGCTGTCCGTATTTGCCTACTATGTTGAAATAATAGCGTCTTGCTTCACAGGCCCAGTCGGAATCGTCCCTGCCGTAGAAACCGCACTTGGACAGGGCTCCGAACTTGCCGAAGGCATCGGCCGCATAAAGAGCCTTGTCGAAGGCATCGTAGGAGAGCATGACTTCCGGCCAGTGGACCATAGGGGCAGCGAAAAAGCGAAGGCTGTGCCTGCCGAACTCCAGCACATCGCCTTCCTTGACGCAGAGGCAGCGAGCTTCCGCAGAAAAGCCGTTGAAGAAGTTCGGAAGCATCTGCAAGGCCTTGGCTCCGGCCACAAGGCAGAGACCGGGGTAGTTTTCCATTGCCCAGGCAATGAGGGCGGAGTGGTCGGGTTCGAGGTGATGGACTATGAGGTAGTCCGGCTGGCGGCCCTCAAGAGCCTCGTCCAGATTCTGTTTCCATTCTTCGGCTTTTCTGATGTCCACAGTGTCGAGCACTGCGATTTTGGAGTCGAGAATGAGATAGGAATTGTAGGCCATTCCGTCGGGTACAATGTACTGGCTTTCGAAGAGGTCGAGATCGAGGTCGTCTGCCCCTATCCATTTTGTGTCTTGTGTCAGATTCTTTATCATAGCTTTGTGTGTTGTTGCTCAATTTTTATAAATACAAAAATACTGCTTTTTCTTGTAAAAATCATAAACTGTGCTTATTTTTGCCTTGCTCAAAAAAGAGCGTTAATAATTATGGCAAACAAATATTCAGGAACTAAGACCGAGCAAAACCTCAAGGCAGCTTTTGCCGGCGAATCAGAAGCACGTAACAAGTACACTTATTTTGCATCCAAGGCCAAGAAAGAGGGCTTCGAGCAGATTGCCGCCCTTTTCCTCAAGACAGCCGACAACGAGAAGGAGCATGCCAAACTTTGGTTCAAGGAACTCGAAGGAATCAACGACACTGCTTCCAACCTTGCAGCAGCAGCAGCTGGTGAGAACTACGAGTGGACAGATATGTACGAGGGCTTTGCAAAGACAGCCGAGGAAGAGGGATTCACTGTTCTTGCACATAAGTTCCGTATGGTCGCAGCTATCGAGAAAGAGCACGAGGAGCGTTACCGCGCCCTTCTTCACAATGTGGAGGCTCAGGAAGTATTCGCCAAGAGCGAAGTCAAGGTTTGGGAATGCCGTAACTGCGGTCACATCGTAGTAGGTACTTCAGCCCCTGAAATCTGCCCTGTATGTGCTCACGCCCAGGCTTATTTTGAAATCAACGCCAAAAACTATTAATATGGGAAAATATGTTTGTGATGTCTGCGGATGGGTATATGACCCTGAGGCAGGCTGTCCGGAAGCAGGAATTGCACCCGGCACCGCTTGGGAAGATGTCCCTGAGGATTTCGTATGTCCTCTCTGCGGTGTTGACAAGAGCAATTTCAGCGCCGAATAATAACCAAAGGCAAAATGCGGGAAAAGACTGTTCTTTCAGTGGCATTTTGCCTTTTTCTTTGTCTCGGGTGCCGTGGCGGCAGAGGTTCCGGCACCAGGGACAGGAGTGTTGCGGCCGATTCTATTGACTTAAAGGCTGTAACAGTTCCTGCCATTTTCCAAACACAGCAGGAAAAATTGGAATATTTATCCTTGCATTTCTGGGACAATTATGTCCCTGAGGTCAAAATGCAGAGTTTGGAAGCCAATTTCGCCAACTGGGTCTATCTCAGCTCCAACATCAGCCGCAACGATGCGGCGGAAGCTCTTCATTCCGTCTGGAAGAAAGATTCCCTTCGCATTTCCGCGCTGGCCGACAAATATCTCTACGATCCCAACTCTCCATATAGGGACGAGGATATTTACGGTCTGTTTGCGGAAAAAGTCGGAGGCGAACTGGAAGCAGTGGCAAAGCTCTGCGCCTTGAACCGGGTCGGAAGCAAGGCCAACGATTTTGTATATGAAACCGCCCGAGGCCGAAGAGGCAGTCTCTACAGGCTTGAGGCAGACTATATCCTGCTGTTCTTCAGCAATCCATTCTGTCACAGCTGTGCTGAAATCATTCAGACCCTCAAAAGCCACGAAGGTCTGAACAGGGCTGTTGGCAGCGGCAAAATCTGCGTTCTTAACGTTTATATCGACGAAGATCTGGAGCAGTGGCGCTCCTACTTGCCAAACTATCCCAAATCCTGGATCAACGCCTTCGATCCTTTGCTTGTACTCAGGGGAACAAGCATATATAATATCAGAGCCATCCCTTCTCTCTATCTCCTCGATTCAGACAGGACTGTGTTGTTCAAGGACGCCCCTTTAGAAATTATTCTCACTTATCTTCAGGACAATGGAAGCATTTAAAAGAGTTGTCAACTATTACGAATGTGACAGGATGGGCATTACCCATCACTCCAATTATATAAGATATATGGAGGAGGCCAGAATCTATGTTCTGGACCAGCTCGGCTATGGCTTCGAAAAGATGGAAGCCGAAGGCGTAGGCTCTCCGGTAGTCTCCCTTACTGCCGATTACAAAAGGCCAACCACCTTCAAGGACGAAATCTGTATTGAAATCAAACTCAAGGAAATGAGTGCTCTTAAACTCACTTTCTCCTATACGATGAAAGTTCAGGGAAAAATCGTATTTACGGGAAGCAGCACCCATTGTTTCATAGAAAACGGCCGTCCTGTATCGTTTCAGGAGAAATGGCCGGAATTGGCGGAAAAACTGCGCAGTCTTTGATTCAGGACAGAAATAAACAGGGTCGGCAAATCGCCGACCCTTATTATTGTTACCAGTTGAGAATTTTCTTGAAATCGTATTCTTCCGGATTAGGAACATACTTCTTTGCTGCCTCGTAGTCTGCCTCGGTAATGTAGTGGCAGATGTGGCTGAAGTAATTCTGGGCGGTACCGCCTTCGATATTCACGCGGCGTGGCGGAATCTTGCCTTCTGCATTCTGCAAATCGTGAAGATAAAGAGGTTTTGCATCTCCATTGTGGTCAACGAAAACCATACAGCCGGTTTCGCCTTTTTCGAAGAGCTCATATACTCCCATAGCAAGTTCTGAACAGTAGGTGAGGTCGAATGCGATAGGGTCCTGGCAACGGACGTCGTAACCGATTTCAATTGGACGGGTCTTGACCTTCATTCCGATCTTCTTGAATTCTTTCTCAAGAATGTCGTTGAACATCACGGCTTTGGAGATTTTGCCAAGTTCAGGATGTCCGTGCTCGTCGTAGGTGAGATTGGCACCTGTGGCTTTGATTTCCTCCGGGTCGAGATCGTGGAACACGCCTTCTGCCACAACAACGGTACCGTATTCAATGCCCAGGAGTTTGCGCTTGATGATTGCGCTGAGGGTGAGCTTGATTATCTTGTCGATGCCGATCTTTGTCTTGTTGAACATCTCAGGAATGATGGTCATAGGGCAGTGAGTTGCCTCTCCGATTCCGAGTGCAAGGTGGCCTGCGCTGCGTCCCATTGCAGAGATGAGCAGCCAGTTGCCTGAAGTGCGGGCATCTTCGTAAGCCGTGCGGGCGATGTGGGCACCTTCATCCTTTGCGGAATTGAAGCCGAAGGTCGGGGTATTCATCGGAAGTGGAAGGTCGTTGTCGATGGTCTTCGGCACGTGGATGTTTGCGATAGGGTATTTCTTTGCCTCGAGGAACTTGGCAATACGGTTGGCTGTGGATGCGGTATCGTCGCCGCCTACGGTAACGAGAAGTTTGATGTCATTTTCCGTAAAGAGTTCGAGATTGAAGTTCTTTTCGAAATCCTCGTTGCTTGGTTTGAAGCGGCTCATCTGCAGATAGCTGCCACCGCGGTTGAAATAGGCATCGGCTTTGAAGAAATCGATGTCCTCGGTGCGTGGGTTTTTGCTGAAAAGTCCGCTGTAACCGCCGTGAAGGCCGATTACACGATAACCGTTTGCAAGAAATGTCTTGGCTACGGAACAAACCACGGTGTTCATGCCCGGAGCTGGGCCGCCACCGCAAAGAATGATAATTGATCCTTTCATATTTTTATTTATAAAATGTTATTGACGTTTTGCGCCGCAAAAATACATTATTTCTCTATAATTGTGAAATTCCAAGGCATAATTGTGATTTCCGTGCCGTTGGGAATCACTGAATTGGCTGTATGGGGAATGTGCAGGCGTATTGTGGCCGGCTCGTCGGAGAAATTGCAGGCCACAAGGCAGCGCTCTCCCCTCAGGAAGGCGAAATGCTTTTCGCTGTTCCATCCGTTCTGGGCACTCTGGCAGTAGCAGAGGTCGAAATTGGAACGGCCTTCAAGTTTCCTTTTCAGCTGCAGGACATACTGGTAAGTGCGGAGTATGTTCCTGTGGGCGGCATCGAGTCTTGAGCAGGGGCGTATGTGTCTTGCCTTGTTAAAGATGGATGTGCGTCCTTCGTGGCCGTCGTGGGCATCTTCCCCGATTTCCTGCCCGAAGTAGAGCATAAAGGCGGTAGGGTAGAAGAGGCAACTCAAAGCCAGAGCTGCATAGCCTTTTTCGGGATTCCCGGCGAAATAAGGGCTGGCAAGGCGCTGCTCATCGTGGTTCTCGAGAAAATTGAGCATATTTCCCTGGATGGAGCCAAGCCACTGCCAGTTGAAACTGATATCCCGGCAATTGTTCTTTCCTGTATATATGCCTCGGATGATGTCGTACAGACCGGATTTGTCGTAGAGATAATCGAAGCCTGCCCTGTGCACAAATGCGCTGTAGTTGTATTTTTCGTACACTTCTGCGATAAAGAGCAGTTCGGGGTATTCGCTGCGTATGCTGCCCAGCATTCTGGACCAAATGTCGAGGCTCACCAGTTCGGCCATGTCGCAACGGAAGCCGTCGATTCCTTTGGCTGCCCAGAAACGGAGGATGTCGAGCATCCTTTCTTCCGTACTCTCCTGTCCATAATCTATCTTGTCGGTATCGGTCCAGTCATAATCGTGAATCCCGAGCGTGGGAATACGGCCGAAAGGGTCGCTGTAATCGGGGCTGACGTGGTTGGGAATGAAGTCCAGAAGCACCTTCAGCCCTTTGTCGTGGGCACGTTGTACCAGAGCGAGGAACTCTTCCATACGCTGCTCTGGGCAGTCGGCCAGATAGGGATTCACGTCGTAATAGTCGGAAATTGAGTAGGGTGAGCCGATCTGGCCTTTGACATAGGGCTTGCCGCTGGAATGGCGGATAACTCCCGTAAGCCATAAATGGCTGACACCTAATGATTTAAGATGCTCTAAGGCCTTGTCGTCAAAGGCTGAAAAACGCCCCTTTCCAAAGAGGCGTATCAGAGCTTGGTAAACAATCATTGTCTGCAGAGAATTTTATTCTTGATTTGTGTGTTGTCGATTCGGCCGCAGAAAGCCTCGAAACCTTTGCCGATGGAATAGACAGGCACATTTCCGGCATTGTGGTGAACAGATGTGAAATCGAAGCCGGAGGCGCTGTTGAGAGCTTTTCTCTCCTCTTTGCTAAGCTTGTCGCCGGCAGCATAACGCTCTTCCACAATGTCCCAGTGTAAAGAGTATCCGCTTCCATTGCTGCCCAGGGAAAGTCCACCTGTTTCGTGGTCTGCGGTAACTATTATAAGGGTTTCCTTCGGATGTTTAAGGTAGAATTCATAGGCTTTCTGAATTGCCTTGTCGAAGGCCAATATTGCCTCTACGGTTGCCATACTTTTGTTGGAGTGCAGAGTCCAGTCTATCTCGCCGCCTTCGCACATTATGAAGAAAGCCTTGTCAGTGCCGAGGTGACTGATGCAGTCTTCCATCATTTTGTCGAGAGTAACGAGTTCGTCATCCTGAACATCGTAATTGGCAACTTTGTCCTTGCGATCTTTGCGTGGATTGGCTACCATGACAATCTTTTCTGCCTTGCTATTTTCGAATTCTTTCTGTCCGAAAACCACATCATAGCCGTGGGATTCAAGATATTCTTCGCTGTCCATTTCCCGGCCTTCTTCGGAGAAGTGCAGGATTCCGGATCCTCCCACGAAGTCAAAATTGCTTAAAGGCAGCTGGCAGGTGATGTCGTAATAGCTTCCCCTTTCGCTGACATTGGCGTAGAAAGCAGCCGGGGTGGCGTGATTCAGCGGAACTGAAGAGAATATTCCTATGTTGTAGCCATATTCGTTCTTGAGCACTTTTGCAAAGCTTTCCAGAGGCTGTCCCTGAGGATCGACTCCAAGGCTGGAGTTATTTGTCTTGCAGCCGGTGGCAATCGCTGTACCTGCCGCTGCGGAATCGGTTATGCGACTGTTGGCGGAGTAGGTGGTACAGAATCCCAGACCCGGGAAGCGGGTGAAACTCAGCTGTTCGCCGCCAAGTTTGCCGGCCTTGTACGAAAGGTACGACTCGGCCAGATCCACTGAAGAGGAACTCATTCCGTCGCCGATGAAAAGGAAGATGTATTTGGCCGGTTTTTCTTGCTGTGAACAAGCCGTAAGGCTGAATGCGGCCAGTGCCGTTGCTAAAAAGAAAGTGCTTAAATGCTTCATAATATATTGTTCTGTCTTTTGAATTCTGCAATTGTAAGGGCCGTGGCAATGGCTACATTGAGCGATTCGGCATGGGCTCCGCCGGCAAAGCTTGGGATGAGCAGATGCTCCGTGCAAAGCTCCCTGAGCTTGGGGTCGAGGCCCCTGGATTCGTTGCCCATAAGGATGAGTCCGCAGGCACCCAGACTGCTTTTGTAGATATTCTTGCCGTCGAGCTGTGTGCCATAGACAGGCAGCCCCTTGCTCCTGAATTTCATACAAAGCTCTTCCAGATTGCAGTAATACAGCGTATGCCGGAAAATGGCTCCCATCGAAGCCTGTACCACTTTGGGATTGTACTGGTCAACTGTATTGGCCGATGCGAAAACGCCGTCGATTCCGAACCAGTCGCATATGCGGAGAATGGTTCCGAGATTCCCGGGGTCGCTGATGCTGTCGAGCCCTAGGAAAAGGCCTGAATCGGACAGAACGAAGTCTGTCTGCTCCGCTTTGCGCAATACGGCAAGAACGGGGGAAGGGGAGTCCTGCGAACTGATGCGGCGCATCTGCTCTTCGGAGATTTCCTCTCGCCGGTAGATTTTTTCGGGACAGAAGCCGGCATCGAGAGCCTCTTCAAGAAGCTTTTCGCCTTCGACCACAAAAAGGCCCAAAGCGTCGCGGTATTTCTTCTGGGAAAGACTGCGTATTGTCTTGACTTCTGAAACAGATAATTTAACCATAGTACTTTGGCAAATATACTCAATATTTTGCTATCTTTGTGCGATATGCTGCTCAAAAAGTCAAAGTTTTTGTATATGGCGCCACTTTTTGTGGCAGCCGCGTTCTTCAGCTCCTGCAGTACCACAAGGACTTTGGGACCCGACGAACTGCGCCTTGCATCGAACGAAATTTCCATACTTAACGACAAGGATTTTCAGGCCTCTGCCCTGACTCCATACATCAAACAGCAGCCCAACAGCTCTTTCCTCGGCATCAAGCTGCCTCTGTACATATATAACCTGTCGGACGGCTCGGACAAGGGCTTGAACAAATTCTGGAAGAAGCTCGGAGAAGCGCCGGTGGTTTATGAGCAGAACCTTACCGAACTGTCCAAGAAGAGCATTGAGAACCGCCTGGCCTATATGGGCTATTTCGATTCCACAGTGGAGGCAGAACTCAGGATAAAGGGCAAGAATGCCCGTGTCCACTATTATGTTACATTGGGCAAACGTTATCCCATCAGCGAAATTAATTTCAAACTCCCGGCTTCAAGGAAGGATTTTGAAACGGACTTTCTGGCCGACAGCCTGTCCCTGAGCATCCATAAAGGTGATTTTCTCTCAGAGCAGGCTTTGAGTGCGGAAGTGGACAGGAGCCTCTCCGCCCTCAGGGAAAAAGGATACTATGCCTTGGGCAAGTCGTCCTACAGTTTTGTGGCCGATACCTTGGCCGGAGACGGTTGCGCCAAACTGGAATACAGGATAGAGGAGGTGGATTCGCCTTTGTACAAGGTCAAATACAACAAGGTCAACATCATTTATCCCGAAGATCTGGAAATCAAGGAATCGGTGCTTGAAGGGGTGAATCTCATACGCCCGGGGCAGGAGTACCAGGAATCGGTTGTGAGCAATACCTACTCCCGTTTTTCGGCGCTCAAAATTTTCCGCACTGTAGGAATCGACCTCAAGCAGTCCTCTCCAAAGGAGGTGGATTGTGACATCAATCTCACCAAATCGGCTCCGCAGGGTTTCAAGACCAATCTCGAGGTTTCCAGCAACTCTTCCGGACTTGTGGGAATATCTCCTCAGATCAATGTCTATCACAAGAATCTTTTCGGCGGGGGAGAGTGGCTGAATGTGGGTTTTGTGGGCAACTTCCAGTTCAGGTTAGACAATTCCATCTCTTCCAATGAGCTTGGTGCTTCGCTGAGTCTGAGCCTCCCGAAGTTTCTTGGTCTGGATTACAAATACTTTACAGGTCCGGTAGTTCCGCGTACTGAGTTCAACCTTTCCTTCAATTACCAGAACCGTCCGGAATATACCAGGAATATTTTCTCCACATCCTTCGGTTACAGCGGAGTTATCAAGGAACGCTTCTACTATCAGCTCTATCCTCTCCAGATCAATTATGTAAGGCTGTTCGACCTCAATGCCGATTTCCTCAAGGGCCTGGAGCGCAACCCTTTCATGCGTTATGCATATCAGGACCACTGTGACTTCGGTGCCGGAGGAAGCCTTTACTACAACAGCAGCACAGACATTATCCCAAAGACTTCCTACAATTCCCTCCGCTTTACTTTGGATGTTTCCGGAAATCTGCTCAGTCTTTTCCGTTTTATGATGAAATCTGCAGACAACGGTGAAAAGCTGGTTTTCGGAGCGCCTTATTCGCAGTATGCCCGTACGGAACTCATTCTGGCCAAGGGCATAAGGCTTAAGGACGATGCCAGCAGCCTGGCATTCCGTCTGCTTGCAGGAATGGGTTTCGCCTACGGCAACAGCACCGTCATGCCTTATGAAAAACAGTTCTATAGCGGAGGTTCCAGCAGTATGAGAGGCTGGCAGGCAAGGGCCCTCGGTCCGGGCTCATCGCCTATGGACAAGACCTTCAGCATTCCGAGCCAGACCGGTGACCTCAAGTTGGAAGTAGATTTCGAGTACCGTTTCCCAATGGTTTGGAAAGTGGAGGGTGCTCTCTTTGCCGAGGCTGGCAACATCTGGAAAATGAGTCAGGGAGTGAAGATTGCCGACATCGCAGCCGATTACGGACTGGGACTGAGACTCAATCTGGACTTCTTCCTTTTGCGTGTGGATATGGGTGTACGCCTCAGGGATCCTTCACTTGAGGGCAGCAAATGGATAGACCCTGTTACTGCATTCAAGACCGGCGGTGTGGCCCTGCATTTCGGTGTCGGCTATCCTTTCTGAGATTTTGGATAGTAT
Source organism: uncultured Bacteroidales bacterium (assembly GCA_946055165.1). Classification (GTDB taxonomy): domain Bacteria; phylum Bacteroidota; class Bacteroidia; order Bacteroidales; family UBA932; genus Cryptobacteroides. The sequence goes on along the minus strand of CAMGFA010000007.1, from coordinate 11,714 downwards.
TTCGGCCAGCAAGCCTGAAGATATGCTTTGAGCCTGTCTTCGTGCGCGTTCGGGGCCGGTTCGTAGAAAACTTTTCCGACTTTCTCCTTAGGCATGAATTCCTGATCCACAAAATGCCCCGGATAGTCGTGGGCATAGCGGTAATCCTGTCCGTAGCCTAGTTCGTCGAGCAGTTTTGTTGCAGCATTGCGCAGATGCAGAGGTACTGAAGGGGAACTGTCTGCGTGGACATCTTCCAATGCGGCATTGATTGCCAGGTAGGCCGAGTTGCTCTTGGGGCTGGAGGCCAGATAAACCGTGCATTCCGCAAGCGGAATCCGGGCTTCGGGCATCCCTATGTTATGGCAGATCCGAAAGCACGAATCGGCTATGAGAAGGGCATTCGGGTTGGCCAGACCAACGTCCTCACTGGCACTTATGCAAAGGCGGCGTGCAATGAAAAGGGGGTCCTCACCGGCATCCAGCATCCTCGCAAGGTAATATACCGCAGCGTTGGGATCGGAACCTCTGATGCTCTTGATGAAGGCGGAGATGATGTCGTAGTGCATTTCTCCGTTCTTGTCGTAAACGGCAATGTTCTGCTGGAGACACTCGTTCACGACATCGTTGTCAATCACTATTTCCTTATGTCCGGCAAAAGAATCTACAACAATTTCAAGAATATTGAGGAGTTTGCGGCCGTCGCCACCGCTATGGCGCATAAGGGCGCTGCTGTCCTTGATGGTGATGTTCTTTTCCCTGAGCAGGCAGTCATTGTGCAGGGCCCTGTCCAGAAGCTGCTGCAGATCATTTGCTTCCAAAGACTTGAGAACAAATACCTGGCAACGTGAAAGCAAAGGGGAAATCACCTCGAAAGAAGGGTTCTCGGTAGTGGCTCCTATAAGGACGAAAACTCCCTGCTCCACTGCTCCGAGAAGGGCATCCTGCTGGGCCTTGTTGAAACGGTGTATTTCATCTATGAACAGGACAGGAGCCTGGGCCTGCGAAAACAGACTGCGTCCCTGGGCCTTTTCAATCACGTCCCGCACATCCTTCACTCCGGAATTTACTGCCGAAAGGGTATAGAACTCCCTTTGAAGACTGGTGGCAATGATTCTTGCCAGAGTGGTTTTGCCCACTCCCGGAGGCCCCCAAAGAATGAAAGAGGAGATGTTCCCGCTTTCGATCATATTTCTGAGTATGCAGCCCTTGCCCACAAGGTGCTGCTGGCCCACATACTCGTCCAGAGTTGCGGGCCTCATTCTCTCAGGAAGAGGAGGCAGAATAGAATTGATGGCCATAGAAAGCGAAAGTAAGAAATTTCCTCAAGGATAACAAATATTTGGCGGATAATCCTTATCTTAGCATTCTGTATGAAACCTTGCCTGAAATATTCCTGTCTTATTCTGCTCTTGTGCTTTTCTTCGGGTGCCGGAGCGCAGGTGCCATTTCAGCCGAGGCGCCTGGGTTTGAGCAGTTCGCCGAAATCTTTCGGTCTTATTTTAGACACCGATTCCAACCGCAAAGAAAAGACATTCAACAGTTACGCTCTATTTCTGGATTGTTATCAGCTTCTGTCCGGTGAGGAGGAAAAGCCGGGGTATAAGGCAAGCTTCTCCCACAATACAATCATCCGCCAGGGCTATCTGAACGAGGGTATGGTCTATTTCCTCTACGCCGGAAGCGGGGGAGTTCTGGGATATGTTAGGGACTACTCCTCTGCCACGCATAAGAACAGGGGGCTTGAACTGGGCCTTACTGCGGGCGGAGGAATTCTTTTGGCCTTCAAGGATTCAAATTGGGAAATAGGCTTGAGTTTTCTTGCTGAATTTGCCCTGCATATCAGGCAGGACGAGTCCGTTTCCCACAAAACCGATTTGTCATGGTATGCCAATGGGCTTTTCCGCGCTCCATTGCCTATGCTTAATGTATATTACAGATTCTGATGAAAAAAAGTCTTTTCACCATTTTTCTGCTGCTGACCGGCTTTTGCGCCTCTGCAAAATCTCCGGCTCTGCGTTTTTCCGCCGAGCTGGATTGGGGCTATGCCGCCCAGGTTTACAGCAGCAAGATCTTTGTATATTATCCCAACAGTATTAATTACAGGGTGAATGATATCCAGCGCGGCCCGACTTTTTTCAACAATGCCTATTGCAATCTGGGTGCAGGAATAGACTTTCTGGATTATTTTTCCCTGCATCTGAAAGCCGGCTTTCAGGGGGTGGACAGAGACTTTATAATTACTCCTTTCCAGGCGCAGTTACGCTTTTTTACAAACGGTTACGGGAAAAACGGACATTTCTTCATGGCAGAAGGGGGAGCCGCTTTGAGAAAATTGAATTTCGATGACCGCTGTTTTCTTGCAGCCTTCGGTGCTGGCTACAGGTATTGCCTTTATAGAAGATGCTGTCTGGATATTTGCGCATCGGCCCAGCTTATTAACTGCAGCCCGCAGCCTTATGATAAAGTAGAAGGCTACATCCCGCGCAAGCAGATTGTAGCCTCCGATGTAACTTATGTTCTTCTGAGCCTTGGTCTGGGAATTAGCTTCTGATTACATCTGCACGAAGAGATAGGCCAGATAGGCCACTTCCATAAGCAGCATGGTCCCTCCTGCCGCTTTGGACAGTTGGGATTTTTTGGAACTTATGCTGAAAGCAAATACTGCCAGGCAGGAAGCGACCATTATGCAGAGGTCAATATAACTCAGACTTGAACAATCCAAAGGGTGTACCAGCGCCGAAACGCCCAGAATCAGAAGGATGTTGAAGATATTGCTTCCAATGATGTTTCCGAGAGCCAGCTGGCTTTTCTTCTTGATGGCCGCAACTATGCAGGTAACAAGTTCGGGAAGGCTGGTGCCCAGAGCGAGAATGGTGATGGCGATGAATTTTTCGCTGGCCCCAATTCTGTGGGCGAGTTCCACGGCATTGTTTACGAAGAGCTTTCCTCCGATTACCAGGCCTGCCAGGCCCAGGAGAACCATTACAATGCTGAGCCATGGCTTGATTTCTTTCTCATTCTCTTCCGGCTGTGAATCGGCTTTTCCGGTCTTGAAACTGTAAATCAGATAGGCCGTGAATATCAGAAGAAATATAGCTCCGTTTATCCTGCCGATTTGTCCGTTGAAACAGGAGACGATGAAAAGCAGGGTAACTGCAATGAGCATCGGGATGTCCAGTTTTTTGTTCTGCTTGCTCACGAAGACCGGACGAAGCAGGGCAGTGAGACCAAGAATGAGCAGGATGTTCATTATGTTCGATCCAACCACATTGCCAAGAGCAACCTCTGAAGAAGCGGACAGTGCGCCGTTAACACTCACAACCAGTTCGGGACAGGAAGTTCCGAAGCCCACAATGGTGAGACCTATTACAAATTCGCTGACTCCAAATTTTCTTGCTATTGAAGAGGAGCCGTCCACAAGCAGGTCGGAGCCGTAAACCAGCATCAGAAGACCTGCTATCATCAACAATATCAGACTAATCATTGGATTTCAATTCCAGTTTGCAAACATTTTCAACGTGCTGCGTGTGCGGAAACATGTCCACCGGCTGCACGGCAGTAATATCGTAATGGCTGCACAGAATGGCCAGATCCCTTGCCTGCGATGCAGGATTGCAGCTCACATAGACAATCCTCTTCGGAAGGGCATTGAGAATGACCTTGGCAACATCCGGGTGTATGCCTGCCCTCGGAGGATCGAGAATTATCACATCCGGCCTGCCGTGTTCTAGGATGAAAGAGTCGGTGAGGATGTCCTTCATGTCGCCGGCAAAGAAGCTGCAGTTCTCTATCCCATTTGCTGCGGCATTTGCCACCGCATCTTCAATAGCCTCGGGAACATACTCTATACCAATTACTTTCGCTGCCTTTGCAGCAACGAACTGGGCAATGGTTCCTGTTCCTGTATAGAGGTCATAGACTATTTCCGAGCCGGTAAGTGCAGCATACTCGCGAGTTACGGAATAGAGCTTCAGTGCCTGCCCGCTGTTGGTCTGGTAGAAGGATTTTGGGCCGATTCTGAAGCTGAGGTTCTCCATTTTCTCATAGATTGCATCGTCCCCTTTGAAAAGGATGCAGTCCTGGTCGGCAATGGAATCGTTCAACTTGCTGTTTATCACATAATAAAGGGATGTGATCTGGGGGAAGGCGTCGGCAATGGCCTGAAGCATTTCCACCCGTCCGTCGAAATCGCAGGCAAAGCAGACTATGAGCATGAATTCGGAGCGCTCCGTACTGCGGATGAAGATGTTCCTGAAGCAGCCCCGGTTCTCGCGGAGATTGTAGAATTCTATCCCGTGTTCAATGGCGTACTGCTTGATAAACAGCCTGATTGCATTCGATGGTTCTTTTTGGAGCCAGCAGTGCCTGATGTCCAGGACCTTGTCGAAGCAGCCTCCGAGGTGAAAACCCAGACCCAGCTTCTGCTCGGGACTGAGATTGAGTTCATCCTCGGAAGAGAATATCCAGCGGCGCTGCGAAGCGCTGTATTCCAGCTTGTTGCGGTATTCCCTAGTTTTGTCCGATGCAAGAGTGGGATTGATTGCAGGAACTTGAAGATGCCCTATCCTCACGAGCTGATCATAGACCTGCTGCCTTTTTGCTTCGAGTTGCATAGAATAGGGGAGATGCTGCCATCGGCAGCCTCCGCACAAGCCGAAATGTTCGCAGAAGGGCTCGAGGCGGTGCTCTGAAGGCTGAACAACCTTGATTACCCGGCCTTCCATATAGTTTTTCTTCCTTTTGGTAACCATTACATTGACCACATCGCCTGGAACTCCGAATTCCACAAACAGCACTCTTGGCGTGGCTTCAGGGGCTTCTGTGGGCAGTTTGGCGTGGGCAAGAGCCTTGCCTTCGGCGGCAACGGACTCTATATAAACATCTTTGAGAATGACACGTTCTTTCATAATGAATCATCAGGATTTGTTTGAAATGTCAACCCTGTTGGCGGCAAATTCAAAGCCGGCAGACGAGAGGAGAGTGCAGAAATTCCGGTTGTATTCGTAGAAGACATCCCAGTAATCTTCGCTGCGCACCCATATTTTCACAACTATTTCAAGAGAATTGATATCTATTTTGTTGAGCACAATAGCAGGGTTCTTGGCCTCGGGAAGATCACCTTCCTTGAGCAGACGACTGTCTGCGCTGCCGAGAATATAGCGTTCCAGTGTTCCTATCACTTCATCCACATCCGATTGGTGACTCATCGGAAGAGAGAAATCCACTCTTCGCAGATCCCTCTGGGAGAAGTTGTTTATGGTTCCCGCAGACAAGGCTCCGTTAGGGATTACAATTACCTTGTTGTCTGTGGTGGTGAGCTTTGTAGATACTATGTTGACTTCATTCACAGTGCCGCTGTAACCTTGTGCTTCAATAAAGTCTCCAGCCTTGAAAGGTTTGAAAATCAATAACATAATCCCTCCAGCAAAATTCTGGAGAGTACCGCTCAGGGCCATACCTATGGCCATTCCTCCTGCAGCCAGCAAAGCCGCAAGGGAAGTGGTGTTTATTCCGAGAGTGCCGACTGCAAGCACGATTACAAGAACCGTGAGACAGACACTTACAAGAGAGTTGGTGAACGAGGCAATGGTTTTGTCTGTATGCTTGCGCTCGAAGGAGCGGCTGAGCATCTTTTTGACTTTCTTGATAAGCCAGATTCCGACTATATATATTGCCAGAGCAGCCAGGACTTTGATTCCGAACTGGAGGGCGTCCTGAAGGAGCATGTTCATTGCCGTTTGAGGGTCGTCCTTGAGAATTGTCACAAATTGCTGTGAAGCATTTCTCAGAGAATCGGCAACCTGATTGATGGTATCGGGGTCGGCGATAGGTAACTGTTGAAGTATCATCTTATCTTAATTAAGCACGTACAAAGATACAATTATTATTTTGTTTTTTCTACGTATGCTTTCCAGGGCCGCAGGAGAGTCTTTCATAATCCACAAGTTAACATAATATAAATTGTGTCACAAAAGGTATCATAAACTTGTTTCTATAATTATTTGATTATTGGCAAATTATTCATAAATTTGACGGGTTATATATAATAAGGTAATTCTAACACTATTCGATATGAAACGCAAGTTTAAGATTGTATCGGGCGCTTTGCTGCTTTCGGCAATTGCTGCAACGAATTCCTGTACGGTCAATGAACTGTACTCTTGGGAAAACATTAAGGATTCGCTAAACTCCGATCTCACACTCTTTGAAAACGGAATTTCTGTTCCGCTTGTCCAGAATTCCGCAAAGATCAGGGTTGATTCTCTTGTCCGCCAAAGCGGTATCGACACTACTGCTTTCGGTTCAATGCTGAAAGTTGCTGAAGACGGCACCTATTATATTGAGTATACCCAGGCCATCTCCATGGACGAGACCCTGGCAGATCTCGATCTCCAGAATGCCGTGAAAATCAAAGGTTTGGATTTTAGTGAGAATTTTGCCTATTCCATTGGCGACATCAATGCCGACAATCTTAGGCTTGAGGCTCAGGAATTTAACCAAAGTGCTGAAATTCAGTCAATTGAATTGACTTATAACTTTGAAGGCATTGAACAGAGCCAGAAGATTGTAAACAAGGAGACCTTAAATACTGCCGGTTCAGCTGCAATTTTGCTCGGTCAGTCCTCTGCCACACTTCCGGACGTAAACATCGATGTTGACATTCCTGCCAAAAACATCGAGGCTTTCAGCCTTCCTTCACAGGTTCGTGAGGTAAAATCCTTGAAACTCAAGAGCGGAGCTGCAATCAAGGTAAGCGTGAGCATTCCGGACTGCATTCTCGATGCCGGTTCAATCAATCCGGGACTTGTTGCAGACCTCAGTGATGTGCTCACTTTTGTGGACGGCACTTCCACCCTCAATCTTGCATCCCTTGTTCTCAACAAGGCCAATAATTTCAGTGCAAGCGCTGATTTTTATGTCGCAAGCATCAATGCGGCAAAATTCACACAGAGCAAGACTGTGACTTTCAGCGGCTCTTTCAGCATCAGCGATGCCCAGCTCAATGCCCAGACCGCAAAGGATGCAGCTTCCGACATAGCTGCCAATATCAGACTTGAATTCGTGAATTTCGACATCGACGAGGCCATCTGCGATATTGAAGGCGTTTCCTACCCTTTCGACATTCCTGAAACAGTTCTCAAATACTCTCTGCCTAACGATCTTGCAAACTTCGGTACTTTCGAGGTCCTTCCAAAGAACAATCCAAAGCTTGAAATAGTGATCAATGCTCCTTCTTCCGATATTCTGAACATCTCTGTCGGAAACGGAATCAAGGTTAAGGTTCCAGATTTCATCGTTCTGGGTGAGCTGCCTGCAGGCTTTGTATTCAATGCCGAAGACAACAGTTTTGTACTCAACAATTTGAACAGTGATACATATCAGATTCCGATAGAGAAGCTCGTCCTTGTCCCTCAGAAGGACGGTGATTCTTACTGCTTCGAATCGTCCTATTATGTTTCAGGTACTGCAGTTCTTGCAGAAGGTGACATCGACATCTGCAAACTCAGCAGTCTTTCGGGACAGACTTTCGGAGTATCGGCCCGTATCCCGCAGCTTGAGGCACAGAGCATCAGCGTGAGCGAACTCGCTTTCGATGTTGACCAGACTGTGGAATTCAGCATCATGCCAGCATCGGACATTCCTGAAATGCTCGTAGCCCTTTCGGAAATAGCCATTGACAATGTAAACGCAGCACTTGATCTCCAGATCAGGAATCTTCCGGACATCGGTTCAGGCAAATATATGGTGGATGTTGTTGTCGAACTCCCGGATTTCGTAAAACCTTCCAATATCGTACTCGACGGTGAAATCGCATCGAACGGAATCTATTCCAAGACCATTCCAGTTGAAGGCCTCGATTTCAGCAAGGTTGATTTTGCAGCTCTGCGCGCCAACGGAAGTGACCTCAAGGGTGAAGTTAAGGTGAAAGGCAGGGTTCTTGCTGAAAATCCTTCCGTAAACCTCGATAACATCCATAGTGACATCTCGGCCGTATTCAAGGCAAGCATCGGCGATGCCGAGGGCAACATCAAGGTGAAGAGCGTGGTTGCCAATGTTGATTATCAGGTTGACACTCTTGTCAGAGTTCCTTTCTTCAGCCTTCCGGAGAACCTCAAGGACTGCAGCCTCGACCTTCCGGATTTCAATCTTGAGGCCAATGTTACATCCAACCTTTCCATCCCTGCATCGGCAACAATAGACATCTGCAATGGAGAGTACGAACTCGATATGGCTTTCCCTTATGCCCAGACTCCGGAAGAGATGCTTACTACCAACAACAATTACAAACTCGATCTCGACGGTCTCTTTGCAAAGCAAATCGACAGTCTTGACGTGAAGCTCAAACTCAATTTGGACTCAGAGCGTCAGTGCAAGATTTATACAGATGCCGAATATGCACTTGACCTTGACCTTATCTTGAGTGCTCCACTCCAGCTTGGTGAGAACTTTGCACTTACTTACTCCGATACTCTTGCTCTGGGAGAATCGGCCGACATGCTCAAATCCGTACTGGCAGAAACTTCGGCAGGCCTTAAAGCCACTGTTGACAACACACTGCCTCTCAATGTGAATGTAAGGATTGAGTTCCTCGCCCAGCAGGAAGATGAGAGTTATGTTGTCGCCGATATCGCTCCGGTGGAGACCGAACTCGTAAAGGCTGGCCAGAGTTCACAGGTTCAGCTTGTGATCAAAGCCAATGAAGGCGCAGACCTCAGCCGTTTGAGCCATTTGCGCTTCAGCGTGACTCTTGGTGCAAGCGGACAGACCCTTGCAGAGGATAGTGCAGTTCAGCTCAGCGACATCAGCCTCGTTCTGCCGGAGGGTATAACCATCAATCCATCTGCTCTTGCCGGTGGGGATGAAACAGAAAATCAAAAGTAAACAACAGCAAATATGAAAAAAACATTCAGTTTCCTTTGTGGTGCAGCTCTTCTTTTGGCTGCTGCCAGCGTGAATGCTTCTGCCCAAACCCAGAGTGCATTCTTCCTTGACAACTATGCTTTCAACTACAGGCTGAATCCGGCTCTCATGTCCGAGAAAAGTTTCTTCGGCCTTGGCGTAGGAAGTATCAATGCCACCTTGCACAGCAATGTTGGTCTCACCTCTTTCATCTATCCCGATCCTAACAACAGCGGCAAGCTTGTGACCGGTTTCAACAACAATATCAGTGCAGACCAGTTCCTCGGCAATCTCAGCGACAGCAATCTGCTGGGCAGCGAATTCGCCGTGAACCTCCTTGCAATCGGTTCCCGTTCCGAGTATAAGATGGGTACTTTTGAAATCAACGTGAGAGGCGGCCTCAATGCTGCTCTTCCTGGCGATTTCTTCAAGATAATGAAGTGCGGCACCGAGCAGGGCGGAGATTTTGACCTTTCATCCCTTGCAATGGGCGGAAAAGCCTACCTCGAGCTCGCTTTCGGTCGCGCCAAGATGAATGAGAATAAGAACTTTGTATTCGGCCACAGAACGAAAATCCTCCTTGGTCTTGCAAATATCAATCTCAATGTCAACGACTTCCAGCTTCACAGCTCCGACACCGAGATTAGTGCAATCACCAATGCCGATGCAAGAATTGCCTGCTCTGCCATCAATTGGGGCAGCGATTTGAGCAATCCTGAGACAATGTTCGCAGTGGATGCATCCAAGCTCGCTCCTTCAGGTTATGGTATTGCTTTCGACCTCGGTCTCGTTTGGAAGCCGTTCCGGCTCCTCACACTCTCTGCCGGCATTACCGACATCGGCGGAATGGTATGGAACTACAACTCTCTTGCAGAGGCCAAGGGTCAGGCTGCTTTCAACGGCTTCGAGAATGTTGACGAGAACACCGATTTCAATGCTGAAATCGAGAATGTGAAGAGCAATTTTGCACAGCTCATGCAGCTTCAAAAGGTGGAAGGAACATCTTCATCACTCGAACTTCTTCCGTTTACCGCTACAGTAGGTGCAAAGTTCCGTCCTTTCTTGAACTTCATCTCCCTCGGTGCAGTTTATACCTATCACAATACTGCCGTCAATCCTTGGTACGATGCCCGCGTGGGTGCAACTCTCACTCCATTCCCTTGGCTGAGCCTTTCTGCCAATATGGGCCAGAGCAGTTTCGGAGATGTATGCGGTGCGGCTTTGAGCTTCAACTTCCTCTTCCTGAACTTCTTTGTTTCGGCCGATGCCTACAAGGGAGAGACCGGACGTATGCCTCAGATGATCAGCACCGGCATCGCTCCTGTTGACGATTATCTCAGCATGTTCCCGGTAAACCAGTTCAATTACAGAATCAACGCCGGAATCACAATGCAACTTGGCACAAGGCATAAAATCAGATAATATCTGATGTGCTTTAAAAAGAAGAGGATGACCTTAAATCCGGTCATCCTCTTCTTTTTATTTGTTGCTGCGGCTAAGCAAAGAACTGTCGCCGTAGGACAGGAAGCGGAAGTCGTGTTCCAGGGCGTAGCTGTAAATCTTGCGCCAGTCTTCTCCTACAAATGCCGCCACAAGCAAAATAAGGGTGCTCTCGCTTTGATGGAAGTTGGTGATGAGTCTTTCTACCAGTCTGAATTTGAAGCCCGGCAAAATGATGATTCTGGTGCCTGCGGAAATCTCCTCCAAGCCCTCTTTCTGCATATAGTCCAGAATGGCCTGAAGAGCCTCCCGGGTAGAGTAGCTGTACTCTCTTTGATATGGAGCCCACTGCTCAACATCTTCCACCTTTCCCTTTTCTATACAGGACACACCTATATAATAAAGCGACTCCAGTGTGCGGACCGATGTGGTACCCACAGCAATCAACTGGCGTTTGTTTTCAATCAGCTCCCTGATCAGAGAGGCCTTTACCACAAAGGGCTCCCTGTGCATCGGATGCTCGGCAACTGCAGAGGTTTTTACCGGAAGGAAGGTTCCAGCGCCTACGTGAAGGCAGACCCTGTCTGTTACGATGCCTTTGGCCCCGAGGCCCTCCAGCACATTGTCTGTGAAATGAAGGCCGGCAGTAGGTGCTGCAACAGAGCCTTTTATCCTGGCATATACCGTCTGGTACCGTTCCAGGTCCACAGCTTCGGTCTCACGGTTGAGATAAGGGGGAATGGGAACCTGGCCGCAGAGGTCCAGAATATTTGAAAAACAGATTCCTTCGTCCCAGCTGAATTCCACAACACCGCTCTGCGCCTGTTTGGAGACAAGTTTGGCCCTGAGGGAAATACTCGGGTCTATGAAGTGGAGAATATCGTCTTTCCAGCGTTTGGAATTGCCTATCACACACTGCCAGCGGCAGGAGGAGGTAGCAGCAAAGGCCTGGACATATTCCGCAGGTTCAACAGGCTGCAGACAGAATATCTCGATATGAGCCCCGCTTTCCCTTTTGAAATGAAGGCGCGCAGGAACAACTTTGGTATCGTTGAAAATCATCAGGGAATCGGAGTCAATGAAATCGGGAAGATTCTTGAATACAGATTCCGATATCTGTCCATCAGCGTAAAGAAGCAGTTTGGATGAATCCCTGCAGGGAAGGGGATATTTGGCAATCCTGTCCTCAGTAAGAGGATAGGAGTAATTTTCTATATGCAGATCAGGTATCATATTCTATTCTTGAAAACGGCACAAATATAAGCATAATCCCGCAATATATTTTTAATTATTGTTAAAGGATTAGGCAAAACTCTTTGTAAAAATGTAAAGTTTTCAAAAGTAAAATTGAAAAATTGTAAAATTGACAGGAAGTAAAGCTAAGAGGGGGT
>CAMGFA010000006.1 GCA_946055165.1 uncultured Bacteroidales bacterium | reverse complement strand
TGGCCCGAAGTTTCTCCTGAATTGTAGGTACACCTGTTGAACGGCCTTCAGTCAGTTCAAAGCGCAAGCACATAAAAGAGGAATATAGACAGTATTCGCCCACGAAAAGACATGACAAATGGGGCTATTCGCGGCAGGATTTGTTACGGGATTCGCGGCGGGATTAATTGCGGGATTTGTTGCGGAGTTCGGTGGAGGAGATGTTCACCAGGGGCATGTGAGCGAGTTCGATTTTATATGCGGGGTTTTCGGCGAGAAGGCGTTGGCGGTCGGCCTCAAGGTCGAAGCCGATGCGCGGGAACGCGATCACGCCATAGGAAAGGAGGATTTCACTGTAGTTTTTCCATTTGTCGAAGCAGGCCAGATTGTCGGCGCCGATGGCAAGGGATAGACTGGCATCGGGGTAGCGTTCCTGCAATGCCTTGAGGGTGCGGCAGCTGTAATGCGGGGCACTCATAGCGAACTCAATGTCACATACTTCCACCTTGTCCAAGTCCGGGCAGGCGTCCAGGGCAATACGGGCCGCATCCAGCCTGTCCAAGGAATTCAGAGCCTTGCTGCTGTCTTTGAATGGGTTCTGGGGCGAAACCACAAGAAGCACCTTGTCGAAGCGCCCGTTCAAAATACGAAGTATGGCAAGGTGCCCCTCGTGTAAAGGGTCAAAACTGCCGGAATATACCGCTATTCTCATTTCAGAAATTCATCAATCTCCCGGCAGGTCATTTCAATTGCTGTGGAGAGATCGTCGTTGAGCACTTCCACATCGAATTTGCCGCGGGCAAAGTCCAACTCGCTCTGCGCCTTGGCAAGACGCTGCACAATATCGGCCTCACTGTCGGTCTGGCGGGCGCGCAGCCTCTTTTCAAGGACTTCCAGGCTCGGAGGAAGAATGAGAAATGAACGAGCCGATTCCCCGAAATAGGTCTTGAGATTGTAACCTCCCTTCACATCCACATCGAAGACAATAACCTTTCCCGCAGCCCAGAGCCTCTCCACCTCCGACTTGAGAGTACCATAGAAGCGTCCCGGATAAACCTCCTCGTGCTCCACAAACGCATCGGCAGCAATAAGGGAGCGGAAACGCTCCGCATTAATGAAATAATATTCAACACCGTCTTTTTCACTGCCTCTGGGAGGCCGCGATGTGGCACTTATGGAGAATGCGAACTGAGGATATTTCTTAAGCAAGTGCCCGACTATGGTTGACTTGCCGGCACCCGAAGGAGCGGAAAAAATTACAACTTTACCTGACATCTTTATGGTATTTTATGCAAAAATAGTTAAATTTGCGGGATTTCAAGAATTTACTAATTTCTTATATAAAGTTATGGTATCATACAAAGAACTTGGTCTTGTGAACACCCGTGAGATGTTCAAGAAGGCCGTTGCCGGAGGATATGCTATCCCGGCTTTCAACTTCAACAATATGGAGCAGCTTCAGGCCATCATAATGGCTTCTGCAGAAACCAAATCCCCTGTTATTCTTCAGGTGAGCAAGGGTGCCCGCAACTATGCCAACCAGACTCTTCTCCGCTATATGGCAGAAGGTGCAGTTGCATATGCAAAGGAACTCGGCTGGGAGAACCCTCAGATTGTCCTCCACCTGGACCACGGCGACAGCTTCGAGCTCTGCAAGAGCTGTGTTGACACCGGTTTCTCTTCCGTTATGATCGACGCCTCCTCCCTCCCTTACGAGGAAAACATCGCCCTCACCAAGAAGGTTGTGGACTATGCTCACCAGTACGACGTTACCGTTGAGGCTGAGCTCGGCGTTCTTGCCGGCGTAGAGGATGAGGTAGCTTCCGAGGTATCTCACTACACAAAGCCGGAAGAAGTTATCGACTTCGCCACCCGTACAGGCTGCGACTCCCTCGCAATCTCCATCGGCACATCACACGGAGCATACAAATTCAAACCGGAGCAGTGCACCCGCGACCCTAAGACCGGCCGTCTGGTTCCACCACCACTTGCCTTCGACGTTCTCCACGAAATCGAGAATAAGCTCCCTGGCTTCCCTATCGTTCTCCACGGATCTTCATCCGTTCCACAGGAGTATGTGGACATCATCAACGCCAACGGCGGTAAACTTCCTGATGCAGTAGGTATTCCTGAGGAGCAGCTCCGCGAGGCTTCCAAGAGCGCCGTTTGCAAGATCAACATCGACTCCGACTCACGTCTTGCAATGACAGCTGCAGTACGCAAGGTATTCAACGACAAACCGGGCGAATTCGACCCACGCAAATACCTCGGCCCTGCCCGCGACGAAATGAAGAAGCTCTACATCCACAAAATTGTGAATGTACTCGGCTCAGACGGAAAGGCTGAATAAGTATTTCCCAACACTATAAAACCGGTCCTTCCAAAGAGGGCCGGTTTTTGTTTTTGGCGGAAATTGATTAATTTTGTTTTCTATGGCAACAAAAAGCGCAGCGAGTCCCGAAAAAATATGCAAGGACCTTATGGCGGAAATCTCAAGCGGAGAGTTCCGTAAAATCTATCTCCTTATGGGAGAGGAAAGTTACTACCCCGATCTCCTCTGCCAAGCCATAATGGACAATTGCATAGAAGAAAGTTTCAGGGACTTCAACCAGAGCGTCCTCTACGGCAACGAGGTCAAGGCCGAAACGGTGATCGACAACGCCCGCCGCTTCCCTATGATGAGCGAGCGCAATCTGGTGGTACTCAAGGAAGCACAGCTGATGAAAAACCTTGAAAACCTTGCCATCTACTGCGACAATCCCCTGGACAGCACAGTTCTCGTAATTCTTATGCATGGGGATTCCGCCGACAAACGCAAAGCCCTGTACAAGAGCGTTGTAAAAAATGGGGCGGTTCTGGACAGCCCTCTGATGAAGGATTGGGAGTTGCCCAAATGGATAGAAGGCTACTTCAACTCCAGAGGACTTCAGATAGAACCCGAAGCAGCAATGCTTATGGCCGAATCGGTGGGAACCAACCTCAGTGCAATCGCTCTGGAAACGGACAAGCTGCTCAAGAATCTGGAGCAGGGCTGCAGCAAAGTCAGGGTGCAGGACATAGAAAAGAACGTAGGAGTATCGCGCCAGTTCAGCATTTTCGAAGTGAGCAAGGCTCTCTGCTACCGCCAGGGCGAAAAGGCCCTCAAAATTGCTGCCCATCTGGGCAACGGAGCCAAATTCAAACTTCCTATGGCTGTGAGCACCCTCTACGCCACTTTCAACCATCTCCTTCGTTACCAAGCCCTTATGGCAAGAGGCACTGCCTTCGGCCCGGCAGAAAAAGCCGAAGCGCTCAAGGGAGTGAACCCGTATTTCTATAAGGATTACGATGCGGCCGCGCGCAATTACCCCATCCAGAAAACAATGCAGATCATTTCGCTGCTCTGCGAATACGACTACCTCGGCAAGGGTGGCGACGGGGTACAAAGCGAAGACGGCGAACTCTTTGTGGAGCTCGTCGCCAAAATTCTAGGAATGTAAAACTACTTGAGCAGTTTTGACAATTCGCGGCGGAGTTCCTTCTCGCCGCTTATTTTTGCTGTGCTCACGCTGCCGTCGGCAATGAGAAGGGAGTAAGGCAGAGAGCTCACGTTATAGAGAGACACCGCTCCCGATGCTGTTCCAAAACCGTCGCAGACATTTATCCAAGGCAGTTTCTGATTGCGCAGAACCGATGCCCAAAGGGCCTTGTCGGTGCTCACGCATACGGAATAAATCTCGAAGCCTTTGCTGTGGTATTCCTCGTAGAGAGGAAGCAGAATATCGGTATTGATGAGTTTCTGGGCGGCATCCTCCACAGACCAGAAGTGCAGAAGCACTGCCTTTGCCCGTATTCCGGCAAGGGAAACCGGCTGTGCGTTCACATCGGGCAGAACGATGTCCGGAAAACCGACTTCCTGCGCAGTGGAGATTTTGATGCTCATAGCCAGCTGGTTCTCGCGCTGTTTGGTCTCCTTTTCGAGGGCCTTTACTATCCTCAAGTGAGGATACTGCTGTTTGAGACTGTCGCAAACCTGACGGAAAACGATGGCATCGGTGTACTGCGAGAAGACCGGAACGCCCGGAGTAAGCTGCTGATAAAGAAGCGGAATGGTAGAAAGCTCACCCTTGTTGTTGAGAGCGTACTGCAGGCTCTTGCGATAGTAGTCCACATATATCCTGTTGACAGCCTGCAGGTCTTCGGCCGAGTCCATCTCGTGGATAAAGCTCCTGTAATCGGCTTCGAGGCTGCAAAGCTGTTCCGATTCCTTGTTGCCGCTGACGCTGTAGTTGCCGAGGGTATCGGCCACGATGCTCACTTTTGAGCCCGGTTCGAGGAATGCCGCTGCAAGACGGTAACCGTCCTTGAGCACATAGACGAGCTCGACTTCCCCTTTGGGCAGTTCGAGAGAGTAGCTGGCCCTGCCCTGGGAATCGGTCCTCAGCGAATCGAGCAGATGGGTGCTCTTGCCGGTGACTCCCAACACGGCCAATGACTTGTCCGGACAGCCGTCCACGCTAATGGCCAATTCGGCTTTGGGCGAGCAGGAAACTGCTGCAAGTGCAGCGAAAATATACAGGAACTTCTTTTTCATAAGCAGATTACTTGAGTTTTTCGAACTCCGCAAGGATAGCTGCGGCAAGTTCGGCCTTGCGCTCGTCGCTCACCTGAGGGCGCTCTTTGCGGAAGTCGAGGTCGGCCTCGCTCTGCATAGGCACAAGGTGGATGTGGGTGTGAGGAACTTCCATACCCAAAACGGCCACTCCTACCCTTTTGCAAGGAACTGCGGCCTTGAGGGCAAGAGCCACCTTGCGGGCAAAAGCCCATAAGCCGGAATAGGTCTTTTCATCGAGATGGAAGATATAATCGTCCTCAATATTCTTTGGGATAACGAGGGTGTGCCCCTCAGCAAGAGGGCTTATATCCAAAAAGGCGTAAAACTCATCGCTTTCCGCCACTTTGTAAGATGGAATCTCCCCCTTGGCTATTTTTGTGAAAATAGTCATTATATACTTATTTCAAGGATTTTGAATTTCAAGACACCGGCCGGAACCTTGGCCTCCACAATATCGCCTACAGCATGGCCTATGAGGGCCTTGGCTATTGGAGTGGTGGCTGCGAGCTTGCCTTTGGAAAAATCGGCCTCGGACTCCCCCACAATCGTGAAAGTCATCTGCTGATGTGCGTTCATATTCTCCACCTTCACGGTGTTGAGCATCTGCACCTTGTCCGTAGAGAGCATTGCAGCGTCCACCACCTTGGCGTTGGCAATCATATTTTTGAGATTGGCGATTTTGATTTCCAGAAGGCTCTGTGCCTCTCGGGCCGATTCGTATTCCGCGTTCTCGGAGAGGTCACCCTTCTCGCGGGCCTCCGCAATGGCCGCAGAAATAACAGGACGCTGTGCAAGAGCGTCCGCCAATTCCTTCTTGATGTTTTCAAGCCCTTCCTGGCTTATGTAATGAATTTCAGACATCTTTATATTTTGCTTTAAAGATTTCAGAGTATATCACGAGCTTCCTTTTTTCCTCCTTGCTGAATTTGTCGGAGAAAATACGCGTCTCGCGCTCTCTGTTATCTTTTGTTTTTGTGTTATCTTTTTTCATCGGCTGCGAAGATACGATTTTTTACTGACATTCTGTCCAATTCCAGTTGAATTTTGAGTTCATCGAAAGAATTGAAGTGCATCTCATCACGGATTCTGTCGATAAAGCTTACTTTTATGTCCAGTCCGTAGATATCTTCATCAAAATCCAGAATGTGAGTCTCTATTCTCCGCACCGAATCTATATTGCTCATTCCAAAATAAGTGCGGCCCTTGACCTGCACTTCTGAAAGATAGACCCCCGCAGCCGGCACGCACTTGAGCGGTTCGCGCAGCTGCAGATTGGCCGTCGGGAAACCTATGGTGCGACCCATCTGCTTCCCCGCCACCACCACTCCCGTGAGGGAATAGCCGTAGCCGAGCATCCTGCCCGCAAGGGAGACGTCCCCCGCCTGCAGAAGCTTCCTGATTTTTGTGGACGATACCACCTCGCCGTCCACTGTGGCGTGCTCCACCACCTCCACTTCAAAGCCCATTTCACGGGCAAGAGATGCTATCTGCATGGTATCCAGGCCGTCGGAGCCAAAACGATTATCATAGCCCAGGACAATGCAGCCAACTCCATAATTATCTCTGAGCATAGTCAGATAGGCCCGGGCATCGAGCGCGGCAAAATCGGAGCTGAAAGGCAGTATCTCCACCTTGTCAACACCGAAGGCGCTGAGAAGGGAAAGTTTTTCCTCCTGCGAACAGAGAAGGCAGAGTTCGCGCGCCCCGTTCTGCAGAAAGACCCTCGGATGAGGCCAGAAGCTGATAACGAGACTTTGCCCGCCGTGCCGTGAAGCACAATCGAGCAAAGTCTTTATTACAGCCTGATGTCCGAGGTGGACACCGTCGAAAAATCCGGTTGCCGCTACAGCCATTTCACTATAGGGAAATCCTGACGGTGAGGCAGGGCCGGATTCTTAGGATAGATTCGGGTTCCTACCTGATACATACCGGTTCTCTCAGGGAGAATGGTAGTGCGGAAGGTGGCAATTCCGTTCTCGCAGGAAACAAGTTCGAAATTGAAGATTTCCTGGATGTGGAGCTTGCCCTTGTCATCGGAGGAAGTGAAGAGAATCTCTACACCTATGTCTTCCGGTTTGAGTCGGCCAAGGTCGATAACAACCTCACTCACGAGCTTGTTATTGTCGGACAGCACATAAGACGGATCCGGCTGGGTATAGGACACAATCCTCATATTGTTCCACTCTTCGCTCACAAAGTTCTTCCATGCAGAAATCTCCTTTGCCGCCTTGCCGCCATCTGCTGCAATCTCATTGTAGCGGGCGGTCTGAGGGATGTAGTACTGATTAACATAATCGGTAAGCATCCTGTTGGTGGTGAAGTTGGAAGCAACCCTTGCGATGGTATTCTTGATATAGGAAATCCATTTTGCGCTGCGGCCGTTCTTGTCCACATCGTAGTAGTCCGGAGCAATCTCGTTCTCGATTGTAGAATAGATGGTTGCAGCATCGAGTTCGTTCTGGTACTGGTCGTCCTCGTAGGTCTTTTCCAGAGGAAGTGCCCAGCCGGCGTTCTTCTGATAGCCTTCAACCCACCATCCGTCGAGTACGGAGAAGTGCATTACACCGTTCATCGAAGCCTTTTCTCCGGAAGTACCGGAAGCCTCCTGCGGACGGGTAGGGTTGTTCATCCACACGTCCACACCCTGAACGAGGCGCTTTGCGAGAGTGATGTCGTAACCCGGAACAAAGACAATCTTGCCAATAAAGCGAGGGTCCTTGCTGATTTCCACAATCTGCTTGATAAGTTCCTGACCTGCAACATCTGCAGGGTGAGCCTTTCCTGCAAAGAAGAACTGTACAGGACGCTCAGGATTGTTCACGATTTCGTTGAGCCTGTCGAGGTCGCGGAAAAGCAGGGTTGCACGCTTGTAGGTTGCGAAACGACGGGCGAAACCGATGGTGAGCACGTCGTCGCGCAGGTTCTCCTTGATTTCCACAATCTGTCCAGGAGTATAGTGAGGAGAAAGGGAAGGGTCGGAAAGTCTTTCCTTCACAGCCTCGATAAGAGTGGTCTTGAGGACTTTGCGCACGTTCCAAACGTCTTCGTCGCTCACGGAATAAATACCGTTGAAGCAGGACTTGTCGTAATGGTAGGTGGCGAATTCCTTGCCGAACACCTTGCTGTGGATGGCCTTCCATTCCTTTGCGGTCCAGGTAGGGTAATGAACGCCGTTGGTTACATAACTGATATACAGTTCCTCAGGAAGGTAGCCCGGGTACATGTCTGCGAAGATGTCCTGGCTCACCTTGCCGTGAAGCATTGACACACCGTTCACGTTCTGGCTCATATTGGCAGCAAGCACGGACATGGAGAATTTCTCGTTGTGGTCGTCCGGATTGATCTTGCCGAAACTCATAAGTCCGCGCCAGTCGATTCCGAAGCGGGCAGGATAGTGGCCGAAGTACGGACCCAGTTCCTCTTCGGTGAAGGCATCGTGGCCTGCCGGAACAGGAGTGTGGGTTGTGTAAAGGGACGATGCCCTTACGAGCTCCGTAGCCTCGCTGAGGCTGTAGTGGCCGTCCTGCATATATTCGCGGAGCCTCTCGAGGCCTGCGAATGCGGCGTGACCCTCGTTGTAATGGTAGATGGTAGGATTGATGCCCATGGAGCGGAGAGCCCTAACACCACCGATTCCGAGCAGGATTTCCTGCTTGATACGGTTGTCGCGGTCGCCGCCATAGAGATTATGGGTCACAGAACGGTCCTTTGGATCGTTGGCCTCGAAATCCGTATCGAGGAGATAGAGGTCGGTGCGGCCCACTGCCACTTTCCATATTCTGGCGTACATCGTACGGCCTGCGAGCTTCATGCTCACGGTCTTCCACTCACCGTTCTCACCGATCACCGGCTCGGCAGGGATTTTAAGGAAGTCCTGGGCATTGTACTCAGCAACCTGGTTGCCCTGAGGGGTGAGGCGCTGGGTAAAATAACCATAACGGTAAAGAAGACCAACGGCCACGAGGTTCACATTCATATCGGATGTCTCCTTGAGGTAGTCTCCGGCCAAAATGCCGAGACCTCCGGAATAGATCTTGAGGGATGTGTCCAGACCGTATTCCATGCAGAAATACGCTACCGAAGGTTCTTTACGCTCTGCCTTGAGAGCCATATATGAATTGAAGTCATCCATGACTTCGGCAAGACGGGCGAGGAAGTCCTTGTCCTTTGCCAGATCATAATAGCGCTTGAGACTTACTTTGTCCAGAATCTCCATCGGATTGTGACCCGATTTGTGCCAGAGATCGGCGTCGATGCTCTTGAAGAGGGCCTTGGCGTTGTCGTTCCAGCACCACCAGAGATTCTTGCACAGAGTCTCAAGCCCTTTAAGGGCTTCAGGCAGGTGGCGTGTCACCATCACACTTTGAAAAGATGGTGTGTAACTTGCATTTACGTTCATAAAAAATACACTACTTAACTGCTATTGCGTCATTGACGCGGATTATAAAATCACTGAGCACATTCATATAGTTGATGAATGCCTCATAAGGGCTTGCATAAGGGTTGAAATATTTGTGCATGTCTCCGTCGGTGAAGAACTTGGTGCACATATAATAAAGGTGGTCGCTCTCGGAGAGGTGTCCGTAATCGGCCCAGAGAACAGGATTGTCGAGAAGGGACAGTTTCTCACGCAGGGAGTAGAGCTTGTTGAAGGCCTCGTTCTGCAAATCGTTGCCGAGCCAGGCTGTGAGGTCGCGCTCTTCGTCTGCCCAGGAGATTGCGTTCGGAACGGAAAGGTCGCCCACGCTCTTGAACTCGGCAGCCACCTCTTTAGGGGTCAGGAAGCGGATTTTTCCGTCCTTGAGGATTTCACCCGGAAGAGCCGCCATAAAGTCGAAGATTCCGCTTGCCTTGTCGGTGTGCTCTCCGAAGGTCTCGTAATCCATAAACAGACCCACATAGTCACCCTCGGCAGCGCTGACCCAGCTCTTGAACTTCTCTGCGGTGAGAGGCCAGCCGGCCCAGTTGCGGTCGCCGAAGCGGAAAGCTATGTCGTCGGAAAGGGAGTAGTTGCGGAGAAGCAGTTTCTGGCCTTCCACGAGGTCGTTGTTATAAACATAGTTCGGAGAACGCCAACCCATAATGTGGCGGGCTCCTTCAGTGAGCATTGTCTTGAATCCGAGTTCGTAAACCTGACGGCCGATGGCATCGGAATAAATAAGTTCGGTATTGCGGAAGCTTACAGGAGTCTGGCCGAAATAGTGCTCGATGGCTTCTTTGTGTTTCTGCACCTGGAACTGGAACTCCGAACCTGAAGCCACGGCTGCAAGGGAGTGGTAATAGGTCTCGCAGAGGAACTCCACGCAGCCGGTATCGGCCAGAGCCTTGAAGCTGTCGAGTACCTCCGGAGCATAACGCTCGAACTGCTCGAGTGCGGAGCCGGAGATGGAGAATGCCACCTTGAACTCTCCCTTGTAGGCCTTGATGGCCTTGAGAAGGAGCTCGTTCATCGGCAGGTAGCATTTCTGTGCTATCCTTTTGAGGATGGTTCTGTTCTGGAAGTCGTCGTAATAGTGTGAGTCCTTGCCGATATCAAAGAACCTGTACAATCTGAGTCTTGTAGGTTGATGTACCTGGAAGTACAAGCAGATCGATTTTGCCATAATATGATTATTTTATTAATTGTTCGTAAATGTCCTTGAGTTTCGCTGTTGCGTGATCCCATTTGAGGGCGTTGACCTCGTCCAGTCCCTGCTTTGCCGCAAATTCGGAAAGGGCAGGATACTGAAGCAGGGCGTAGATGTCGTCGGCCATTGCGTCCACATCCCAGAAATCCACCTTGAAGGCATACTTGAGGATTTCGGCGGCACCGCTCTGGTAGGAGATGATGCTTGGCACGTTGGAGCGCATTGCCTCGAGAGGGGAAATGCCGAAAGGCTCGCTCACCGACGGCATAATGTACACGTCGCTGAGTGCGAACATCTTCTGTACATCGGTTCCGCGGAGGAAACCGGTGAAGTGGAAGCGGTCGGCAATGCCGAGTTTGGCAACCTGGCGGATGGCTCTGTTCATCATATCACCGCTTCCGGCCATCACAAAGCGCACGTTCTTGGTACGCTTGAGCACCTTTGCTGCAGCATCGATGAAATACTCCGGACCCTTCTGGAAAGTGATTCGTCCGAGGAAGGTGACCACCTTGTCTTTGACTCCCCTTTCCACGCTGAGATTCTCACGTCCGCTGAAATCCACTGCATTGTGCACTGCAACAACCTTGGAAGGGTCTATGCCGTACTTGTTGATTACGATGTTGCGGGTGAGCTCGGAAACGGCAACCACCTTGTCGGCGGCCTGCATTCCGCGCTTCTCTATTGCAAGGACGCGGGTGTCTATCATATCTTCGGAACCGCGGTCGTAGGAAGTGGCGTGCACGTGAACCACAAGCGGCTTGCCGGTGAGTTCCTTGGCTGCTATTCCGGCAAGGTAGGTGAGCCAATCGTGGGCATGGATGACATCGAACTCATCCTTGTGCTGCATTGCGATGGTTCCTCCCACCTGAGCGTAGCGGCTTACCTCTTCCATGAGGTTGGCACCGTATTTTCCGGAGAACTTGAATTTCTGGCCAAATCCGATGGTGGTCTCGAGCGTGTGCTCGGCCTTCATCTTCTCGATGGCCTCGAAATACTCGTCGGGATCGACATAAGGGACAAGTGAAGAATCCACGTGGATGAACTTCACCTTGTCGAGGAACTCGTCCACAGTCTCGCTCACATGGGCCACGGCCACATCGGAAGCGTTGATGATCTTTGTACAGGACTCGTCTTCGTCGCCGCTGGCCGAAGGCATTACGAAGAGTGTCTCCACTCCGTTGTGTGCAAGTCCTTCTACTATACCTTTACAGGCGGTACCGAGTCCGCCGGCAATGTGGGGAGGAAACTCCCAACCGAACATAAGTACTCTCATTATATGTTCTCCTTTTCTTTATATTCTTCCAAGAGGCTGTCGGCAACCAGAAGGGCAGCCGTGCTGAGGGCCGAGGAAATGGCTCCGTGCGGCTCGAATGGAGGGTCTCCGTCGTAAAGCTCGGCGAAGGCACCTACTCCGTGCTTGTTGAGGTCCTCATAGAAGCCTTCTGTGAGCCACTGTGCCTTTTTCCAGAACGATACGCCCTTGACCCTGAAGCTCACCTCCAGATACTGGGCGAGCAGCCAAGGGAAGTTGCTTCCCTGATGGTAGGCAAGGTCGCGTTCCAGCTGAGAGCCTTCATAAACGCCCTTGTAATTGATGTCACGCGGCGAGAGGCTGCGCAGACCACGTGCCGTAACGAGTTCGCGGTCGATTACGCGCAGGATATTCGGGTGGAGTTCGTCATTAAGAGGGGAATTCTTGACCCAGATTGCAAAGAGCTGGTTTGGACGGACTTCCATATGGCGGCCGCCGTTGTCCACATAATCGGCCAGATAGCCGAGCCTTTCGTCGTAGAAGCTTGGGGTGAAATTGTCTTTGATGAGCTGGGCGACAGGAGTCCATTTTGCAAGGAACTTCTTGTCTCCGCCGCGACGGGTCTCCATCTTTATTGCAAAGCAGATGGCGTTGTACCACAAGGAGTTGGTTTCCACCTGATAGCCGGCACGTTCTGTCACGGCGCGGCCGTGGACATAGGCGTTCATCCAGCTGAGGGCAACTCCGTCCATCTGGGCCCAGAGCAGTCCGTTAGGATGCATGCTCACTTCGCGTCTGACTCCCGGAAGATAGCTTTCGAGAATGGCCTTGAGGGTCTTGCCGTATTTTTTCCACACGGCCTTTGCATCGGCTCCGTGCTCAATGTAGCTCTGGAGCACGCAGGCCAGGTAAAGCGGAGCTTCGATCTGGGTGGTGCGGCGGGTAAGCCTCTCCTGCTCGTCGGCAATGAGGTTGTCGAGGATTTCCTCAAACTCCTCCGGCTTGCCGGCGCAGAGGGTGAGTCCCGGAAGGGCGAGAAGGGTCTCGCGCAGAAGTCCGGTGTAGAGCCAGGAGTAGCCTGCCTCTATGCGTTTGCGGTTGTTATGATTGGTAATCAGGGAGTCGGCGCAGCGCAAGAGCTGGGCACGGTCCGATGTTACCTCGGGCGCGTTCTTTGCCAAAAGCCTGTATTCGCTTGAGAACTCCTTCGGTTCGCCTTCCTGCTTGCCTACTGCTATCACGAGGGCGCGGCTCTTGCGCAGTTTAAGTGAGAATACTCCCGGATTCATAAGGTCCTCCTTGCAGTCGAAGCCGCGGCGGTATTCGTCGGAATAAGTTATTCCGTAGTACCAGTGAGGATCGTGGCTGTAGTTCACCTTGGAGTCGGAGAACTGGATGTAGAGATCCGGATAAGGCTCATACAGGCGGAACGATGCACCGTTCACGCAGGCTTTTGCGCTCGGATCGGCCGCATCATTGGCATGAGTGAGTTCGTGGATATTGCGAAATGCAAGCATAGGCCTGAGATCGAGTTCAACCTGTGAAGGGCCTTCGAGGAGTTCGTAACGGATGTAGAGTCTGTCTTTGTCCGGGCAGAGCAGAAGGCTCTTGCGGACGCGGATGTCCCCGATGCGGTAGGTGATTGCCGTAACAGGATCGGCCTCGAAATCAACGACATACTTGTGCCCGCGAGGCTCGTAGTGCTCGCCGTAGCAATGTATGCCGAGATTGAACTGCTTACCTTCCACTATGAGCGATTCGTCGAGGGAAGAGAGCATAAGGAAGCGATCCCCGCCGAAGCGGTCCAATTTCAGTGCGAGAAGACCGTGGTACCTTCTGGTGTTGCAGGCAACAATGCTGGTGTTGCAGTAGGCGCCGGTCTTGTTGGCCCGGATAATCTCCCTTTTCAGCGAATAGGAGAGATTCACGAGCTCGGACTTGTTGAATTTTAAGAACGCCATATCAATTATTTATTGTTCGTTTTTTCCAATACGAGAGCACAGCGGCAAGGCAGGTAGAGCCTCAGAGTATGCTCCGTGCATATATGTTTTTCTCCCGGGGCGAGCCGGCCGAAACCGTTGAAGCGTTCCTCGTCGGAAGAGAAGACGAGATTCCACTCTCCGTCCTCTGCCTCGAAGCCGTAATTTTCATATGATCGGCCCGGGTCAAAATTGAGCGCAAAGATAACATTTTGACGGCAGAAAATCAAGACCTTCTTTTCTTCATCGGCCCGGAGCAGAACGCCCGGAACCGAGAGCACTTTACGGGACTCCAGGAAGTGCACCATTTCCCTGTCGAAGGCCTCGAGAGCGCCGTAACGCAGAAGCTCATTGTCGGGCAGCGACCACTGGCGGCGGGCATATTTGTAGGACCAGCCGTTTCCTTCGCGAGGGAAATCTATCCATTCCGGATGGCCGAATTCGTTGCCCATAAAATTGAGGTAGCCGTTGCCTGCAGTGGCAGCAGTGGCCAGCCTTATCATCTTGTGCAGGGCTATTCCCCTGTCTATTACCAGATTTTTGGAGGCTTTGTCCATGCAGTAGTACATCTCCTTGTCCATAAGGCGGAAGGCTATGGTTTTGTCGCCCACCATCGCCTGGTCGTGACACTCGGCATAGCTGATGGTTTTTTCATCGGCCCGCTTGTTGGTGAGCTCCCACCAGATTTCTCCCATGCTCCACTGCTCGTCGCTGCGTTCCTTTATCCACTTTATCCAGTGGTCGGCAACGCCCATTGCCATACGGTAGTCGAAGCCCACGCCGCAGGCCTTGAGAGGGGCGGCAAGCCCGGCCATTCCGGAAACATCTTCGGCTATGGTTATAGCTTCGGGTTTGATGCTGTGTATGAGGATGTTGGCAAGGCCCAGATAGCGGACTGCATTTTCATCGACTCCCCTGTTGAAATAGAGGTCGTAGTTTCCGAAGTCGGTGCCAAGGCCGTGATCCCAGTAAATCATTGAGGTCACACCGTCGAAGCGGAAGCCGTCGAGATTGTACTCCTCCATCCAGTAGCGGCAGTTGCTGAGCAGGAAATTGATGACCTCCGGCTTGCCGTAGTCGAAGCAGCGGGAGCCCCAGGCAGGATGGTAACCGGCCGATCCTTTGTAGAAATACAGGTCGTCGCGGCCGTCGAAGCGGCTCAAGCCTTCTGCCTCGTTGATTACACTGTGCGAGTGGACTATGTCCATAATCACTGCAATGCCGAGGGCGTGGGCATCGTCCACAAGAGCCTTGAACTGCTCTGGAGTGCCGAAACGGCTGCTCAGGGCGAAGAAATTGGAGACCTGATAGCCGAAGCTGCCGTAATAAGGGTGCTCCTGCAGAGCCATAATCTGTATAGTGTTGTAGCCGAGGCTGTGCACCCTTGGCAGAACCTTGGTGCGGAAATCTTCGAAAGTGCCCACCCTTTCCTCTTCGCAGCACATTCCGATATGGCATTCGTAGATGAAAGGGGCCTCCGGCTTGCGGGCGAAGCTGTGCTTCCACTCATAAGGCTTGTCCGGGTCCCAAACCTGTGCGGCGAAAGCCTTGGTTTCAGGGTCCTGCACTGCGCGGGTCACATAAGCGGGAAGTCTCTCACCGCCTCCGCCCGGCCACTCAATCCAAAGTTTGTACAAAGAGCCGTGGCTAAGGAACATCAGCGGCAGACGCAGTTCCCAATTGCCGTTGCCCACCGGTTTCAAGGCAAAGGCCGGGCTGCGTTTCCAGTTGTTGCAGTCGCCTATGAGATAGACTTTGGTGGCATTGGGCGCCCATTCGCGGAGGACCCAGGAATCTTTCTCCTTATGGAGTCCGTAATAGAGGTGGGCGTTTGCCTGTGAGTACTTCTCCCAGGAATTTACGATTCCGGAATGTCTTGCCTCGATGGCATCTTTCCAAGGCTCGAGCCAAGGATCGCTTTCGTAGATTTTCTGCATATTTCAATAGTAAGACTTTCTCCTTCAAAGATAGCAATTATTTATGGAAAAGCATAATAAAATGAAAGACCCGCCGGTGCGAAGCCGGCAGGTCGGGATATAAAACTACACTTAGATTATTGCTCGTCCGGAGCATCGTTGCCGCCCTGAGGACCCTGAGGGCCACCCTGTGGGCCGGCATTTGGATCGAATCCGCCCTGAGGGCCGGAC
Organism: uncultured Bacteroidales bacterium; assembly: GCA_946055165.1. GTDB lineage: Bacteria > Bacteroidota > Bacteroidia > Bacteroidales > UBA932 > Cryptobacteroides. The sequence continues at coordinate 38,447 of CAMGFA010000006.1, read as the reverse complement.
TGTGCGCCGCTCATCGAAGAGTAAAGTTCACCCATAAGTCTGTTCAGTTCTTCGGTATAGCGGTCGATGTCGGCTATGTTCTGGCTCTTGACTGCCTCCTTGAGGGAGTTGAGAGGAGCCTCGATTGCAGATTTCTTGTCGGCAGGAACTTTGTCGCCGTTGTCCTTGAGGAACTTCTCAACCTGGAAGCTGAGAGCATCGGCATTGTTGATTTTGTCGATACGTTCCTTCTCGGCCTTGTCTGCAGCCTCGTTGGCCTTTGCCTCGTCGCGCATGCGCTGGATTTCCTCATCGGAAAGGCCGGACGATGCCTCTATTCTGATATGCTGCTCCTTGCCTGTTGCCTTGTCCTTGGCCGATACGGAGAGAATACCGTTGGTGTCGATGTCGAAGGAAACCTCGATCTGAGGGATTCCGCGAGGTGCAGGGGCAATGCCGTCGAGATGGAATACGCCGATCTGCTTGTTGTCCTTTGCCATAGGACGCTCACCCTGAAGCACGCGGATTTCTACCGACGGCTGGTTGTCCTGGGCTGTGGAGAATACCTGGTCCTTGTGGACAGGGATGGTGGTGTTGGACTCGATGAGTTTGGTCATCACGCCGCCAAGGGTCTCGATACCGAGAGAAAGCGGGGTAACGTCGAGCAGAAGCACGTCCTTCACGTCGCCTGCGAGCACACCGCCCTGGATGGCTGCACCGATGGCAACAACCTCGTCCGGGTTCACGCTCTTGTTAGGCTCCTTGCCGAAGAAATCCTTCACAAGCTCCTGTACCTTAGGGATACGGGTCGAACCACCCACGAGGATGACCTCGTCGATCTGGGATGCGCTAAGTTTGGCATCGGCCAGAGCCTGGCGGCAAGGCTCTATGCTGCGGCGGAAGAGATCGTCGCAAAGAGCTTCGAACTTGGCGCGGCTAAGGGTCTTTACAAGGTGCTTAGGCATGCCGTCAACTGCTGTGATATAAGGCAGGTTGATTTCTGCTGAAGACTGGTTGGAAAGCTCGATTTTGGCCTTTTCTGCGGCTTCCTTGAGACGCTGCAGAGCCATTGCGTCCTTCTTGAGGTCCATTCCGGAGTTCTCCGATGCGAATTCGGCTGCGAGCCAGTCGATGATGGCCTGGTCGAAATCGTCGCCTCCGAGGTGGGTGTCACCGTTGGTGGACTTGACTTCGAACACTCCGTCGCCGAGTTCGAGGATGGAGATATCGAAAGTACCGCCGCCGAGGTCGTAAACAGCCACCTTCATATTCTTGTTCTTCTTGTCGAGACCATATGCAAGAGCTGCTGCAGTAGGCTCGTTGATGATTCGCTTAACATCAAGACCAGCAATCTTGCCAGCCTCCTTGGTAGCCTGACGCTGTGAGTCCGAGAAATAGGCTGGAACTGTGATGACAGCCTCTGTAACCTCCTGACGGAGATAGTCTTCCGCTGTCTTCTTCATCTTCTGGAGGATGATGGCGGAAATCTCCTGTGGAGAATAGAGCTTGCCGTTGATGTCAACGCGCGGAGTATTGTTCTCGCCGCGGCTTACTGTATATGGAACACGGGCTGTCTCCTTGCCCACCTGGTCGTAGGTCTCGCCCATAAAGCGCTTGATGGAGAAGATGGTGTTCTTTGGATTTGTGACAGCCTGACGCTTGGCGGTGTCACCCACCTTACGCTCACCGCTGTCGGTGAATGCCACTACTGAAGGAGTTGTACGATGTCCTTCGTTGTTGATTATTACTGTAGGCTGGTTGCCTTCCATTACTGCGACACAGGAATTGGTTGTTCCGAGGTCGATTCCAATGATTTTTCCCATAATATGTTCTGTTTTTATCTTTATCTTGTTTTTGTTTCGGGCCGCTCCCAGGCGGCTTGCGACAGAAAGCAATCCAAAGCCGTGCCAAAGCCACTGTCACTGACAAATTGTCAGAAATACAATTTTTCTTTCATCTTCTTGAAAAAGACAAAGAAAATGCGTATATTCGCACCGATTAAGTGAAACAAAAACAAATAAACATACATCTTATGAAACTCAGCAAAATTTTCACAGTCGCAGGACTTGCAGTTCTCGTAGCACTTGGCAGCACATCCTGCCAGTCAAAAAAAGCTAAGGAAGCCGCAGAAAGGGCAGCAGCCGAGGCAGCAGCAAAGGCAGAGGCCGAAAGATTGGCAGCAGAAGCAGCAGCAAAGGCTGCACGCGTATTCAAACTTTCAGATGCAGTTACAGCAGTCAAGAGTGATGTAGTTGCAGACGATGCAGATAGCTACAGGCAGGCAGTCAAGGACGCCATCGCCGGCACAGCATACGGCTCAAGCAGCTTTGCTCTCCCTACAGCAGGTGTTACCTATGCTTCCGAAAGGTGCGACCTCAACCCTGCAACAAAGGAACTTCTCAAGGAACTTCTCGACGTTTACAACCAGACAAACAAAGAGGCTGTAATTCTCATCGAGCCTTATGCAAACGACACCAAAGACTGCGAGTACAACAAGGCTATTGCCGTTGAGCGCGCAAACCTCGTAAGGAACTGGCTCTATGCAATGCAGGTTCCTGCAAGAAAGGTTAAGGTAGTTTGCCCTTGCAAGGCAGCCAAGTACGATGGCAGCCAGCGTCGCGTAAACGTATCCATCGCAGAATAATTTCAATTGTGGAATACCGCAGTTTGAACGATACTGAAATCCGGGGCCTCGAGTCCCGGATTCTTTTTGAAGACAACCACCTGCTTGTGATAAACAAACTGGCAGGCGAGATAGTGCAGGGAGACAAGACAGGTGACGAATGCCTGGCCGATACCCTCAAAGCCTACATAGCCCAAAGGGACAGCAAGCCGGGTAAGGTATTTATGGGCGTTCCACACCGCCTGGACCGTCCTGTGAGCGGGGTATGTATCTTCGCCAAGACTTCCAAGGCCCTCGAAAGGCTGAACGAAAGTTTCCGCACAGGGCAGGTTCACAAGAAATACCTGGCCCTCTGCTGCGCAGCACCCCCGAAGAAAGAGGATCTTCTGGAAAACTATCTCGGGCGGAATGAAAAGCAGAACAAGGCCTATATCTGCAAAAGCTCATCTCCGGAGGCCAAACTGGCAAGGCTGCGCTACAGCTTTCTAGGCTCGGGGGAGCGCTACCATCTTGTGGAGGTGGAACTGCTTACCGGCAGGCACCACCAGATCCGCTGCCAGCTGGCGGCATTGGGCTGCGTAATAAAAGGAGACCTGAAATACGGGGCACCCCGCTCCAATCCCGACGGAGGAATCTGCCTCCACTCCTGGAAAACCACTCTGATTCACCCCGTAAAGAAAGAGGAAATCTGCATCAAGGCTCCCCTGCCACCGAGCTGGGCCAAAATCACAGACGGCCTTGTTCCAGAAGACTGAGATACTGGCTGGGGCACATTTTCATCTGAATTTTGAAGGACGAATTGAAGGGTGGCAGGCTGTTGAAGCCTGCCATCTTGGCTATTTCGCTGATTTTCAGCCTTCTGTCCTTTCTCATCAGTTCCGCGGCATAGTCCACGCGGTAGCTGTTGACATAATTGCAGAAATTCTTTCCCGACATTCTGTTTATGGCCCGTGACACCATGGTCTGGCTGCAGAAAATCGCTGCAGCCAGCATACTGATGGAGAAATCGCAGTTGAGATAGGGTTTTTTCTCCTTCATCAGCCTTTCTATCTTGTCAAAGACCTTTTTGAGAGAGTCGCTGTCGTCTTTGAGATATGAAAGGTCGCGGGAAGAGAGTCGGGAAATGCGGCGAAGCCGCCTGAAAAATAGCAATTTCATTCCTTGTTATTATTGTGGTCTATACAAATATAAACAATAAAAAACCCTTTCGGAACGCTTCCGGAAGGGTTTTTCAATCCTAAAGAACAAAATTGTATGTAAATTAATTCTTTCGTCCACTTTTGATTGACTCGAAGCCTTTGCCATAAACGCCCGTTACAGACGACACTGAAAGGAAAGCCTCGGGGTCGATTTGTTTGATGTACCGCAAAAGTACATTCAAATCGTACTTTCGGGTAATCACCATAAGAACTTCGGTATTGGTCTTGGTGTACCAGCCCTTGCCGTCGAGCACTGTTACTCCGCGATGGAGTTCGTTGGTTATGGCATCGGCAATCTCCTCATATTTTTTGGAGAGTATGAAAAGCTGCACACTCTGCTTGGAACCTGCAATCGTCATATCCAGCACCGTTCCCACAATGGACACGAGGATGAAACCATAGACCACGGTGGTGAACTTGTTGATGAAGGTCACGAGTTCGCCGTTGTTGTCGTGGGTTGGGACAAAAAGCGATGAGCAGATGATTATGGCATCGATGGCAAGAACCATACGGCCCGGAGACACGTTACGGTATTTGTTGACCACCAGGGCAATGATGTCGGTGCCTCCAGTGCTTCCGCCCTGGGACATTGTTACACCTATTCCGAAACCCACAAGCAGACCGCCCATAATGGAACTCATCAGTTTGCCGTTGTCCACTGCAATCTGCTGGCAGAAATCGGCCGGGATGATATCCTGGAACACATTGAGGCCAATGGATGCAATTATGATGGCATAGACCGTCTTTATTCCGAAGTTGCGCCCGAGGGTGAAGAGGGCGATGATGAGAAGGAAGATGTTTACAACAAAATAGGTGTAACCCATCCTGATGGCTCCCGAAGTGGCATACTGCACAATGGAAGCGAGACCGGTGATTCCACCTCCGACCAACTGGTTCGGAACCAGGAACACACTCCAGCCCAAAACATAGCAGATCATTCCGAAGGTGATGATCAGATACTCCTTGAGGCCCCTGAAAAAGGATTTTTTAGCTATTGTCATTGTTCTTCTTAATAAGTTTCTTTCGAGAGATTCCGGCTTTGATTTCCTCAAAGCCCTCTCCATATACACTATTTGTCGTGCACACCGACATAAAGGCCCGAGGGTCGGTGAGCTTGATTACTTTCATCAGCGAAGGCAGTTCCTTTCTGCCTATAAGAATGAGGAGTACATCCTTGTCTGTCTTGGTGTACCAGCCCTGGGCCCGGAGCACTGTGACTCCACGCCCCATCTCATTTATGATATGGTCTGCAATCGATTCATATTTTTCGGAAAATACAAGCAGCTGGTAAGAACCTTTCTGACCCGCAACAACCACATCAACCAGGATGGAGAAGGCCACAATCTCAACAATACCGTATATCATATCGGTAAAGGCCTTGTCCGGAAGGAAGAGGATGAGCGCTACAATGATGAAGTCCAGAATGACAAAGGCAGAGCTAAGTGACACCGGCCAGAACTTGTTTATCATCAGGGCAATGATGTCGGTGCCTCCGGTACTTCCGCCGTTGCGTATGATCAGGCCTATGGATATGGCCTCGAGCGAACCGGCGATAAGAGGAATGAGCAGGGGATCCTTCACATAGAAGAAACCGCCCGGAATACAATGCAGAAAAGGCAGGGAGCCGATAATTTGCATTGCCACAGTGGAAAGCACTATGCAATAGATGGTCTTGAAACCGAAACCGATTCCCATTGCTAAAACAGCGAGCAGAATGAGCAGTGCGTTGATTACCACGTAGGTGTACTGGGCCGGGATGAGACCAGAAGTGGCGTACTGGATAACGGTGGAAAGACCCATCATACCGCCTGCGGACATTCCGTTCGGAATCATAAATCCTTCCCAGGCCAGGGCAAAGATAAAACAGGCCAGGGTGAGGAGCAGATACTCCCGGATTTTGACGACAACTTTGTTTTCAGCCATTATTTCACAACTATGTTGATTATACGACCCGGAACAACAATCACTTTCACGATACGTCCCCCGCCCACATACTTTTCAGTCTGAGGAGCCGTGCGCGCAGCCTCTTCCACCTGGGCCGGAGTGCTGCCGGCAGGCAAATCGAGGGTGAAACGCAACTTTCCGTTGAACTGCACCGGGTAGGTGATGCTGTCCTCTATTGTGTATTCGGCCTTGTACTCAGGGAAACTGGTGCAACATACGCTGTCGCTGTGGCCAAGAGCTTCCCAAAGTTCTTCGGCTATATGAGGAGCAAAAGGAGAAAGCAGCACTACAAGCGGCTCCAAAATAGCGCGCTTGTGGCAGTCTCCCAAATCGGAAAGCGCTATCATAAAGGCGCTTATCGTTGTATTATAAGAGAAGGACTCTATGTCCTGCTGTTCTTTTGCTATGAGTTTGTGCAGGGCCTTGAGCTCTGAAGCCGAAGGCTGTTCATCGGTAACAAGGAAGGAGTCGCGGTCGTAGAAAAGCCTCCAGAACTTCTTGAGGAAGCGGTTCACACCGTCGATTCCCTTGGTATCCCAAGGCTTGCTCTGCTCCACAGGACCGAGGAACATCTCGTAGAGACGCAAGGTATCGGCCCCATAGGTATTGCAGATATCGTCCGGATTCACAACATTATACATGCTCTTGCTCATCTTCTCAATAGCCCAGCCGCAGACATACTCCCCGTTCTCGAGGATGAATTCCGCATCGGCAAACTCAGGTCTCCAGGCCTTGAAAGCTTCGATGTCGAGCCTGTCGTTGCGCACGATGTTCACATCCACGTGGATTTCGGTGGTCTCGTAGCTGTCTTTGAGGCCGAGCGAAACAAAGGTGTTGGTGCCCACAATACGGTAAACGAAGTTAGAGCGCCCCTGTATCATTCCCTGGTTGATGAGCTTGTTGAAAGGCTCGTCCTTGCACACATAGCCCAGGTCGAAGAGGAACTTGTTCCAGAAACGGGAGTAGATGAGGTGGCCGGTGGCATGCTCGGTGCCTCCTACATAAAGGTCCACCGACTGCCAATATTCATTGGCCTGCCTGCTCACAAGAGCCTCGTCGTTGTGAGGGTCCATGTATCTGAGGTAGTAGGCCGATGAGCCCGCGAAACCTGGCATTGTGCTGGTTTCCAGAGGATAGCCTTTGTATGTCCAGTCCTTTGCCCTTTCAAGAGGAGCCTCGCCCTTTGCCGACGGGGCAAAACTGCTGATTTCCGGCAGCCTCAGAGGAAGGTCGGCCTCGTCCACAGGAGTGGCAATGCCGTCTTTGTAATAGATCGGGAATGGCTCGCCCCAGTAGCGCTGGCGGCTGAAGATGGCATCGCGCAGGCGGTAGTTGGTCTTCCTGCGTCCCAGGCCCTTCTCCTCCACATAGTCCTTTGCGGCCTCTATGGCCTGCTTGACCTGCATTCCGTTGAGGAAGCCGCTGTTGCACATTATGCCGTCTTTGGCATCGAAGGACTGTTCGCTCACGTCGCAGCCCTCGATGATAGGCACAACAGGCAGGCCGAACTTCTTTGCAAAGGCGTAGTCGCGGCTGTCGTGGGCCGGCACCGCCATAATGGCACCAGTACCGTAACCGGCAAGCACATACTCACTTATATAAATCGGGACTTTCTCTCCCGAGAGAGGGTTCACGCCCCAGGCTCCGGAGAAGACTCCCGTAACAGTCTTGGTCTCTGCAATTCTCTCGCGTTCGGTCTTGGTCTTCACATACTTGAGATACTCCTCAACCTCAGCCTTCTGCGCCTCGGAAGTGAGCTGATGAACCAGTTCGCTCTCCGGTGCAAGAACCATAAAAGTGACACCGAAAATGGTATCGACCCTTGTGGTGAAGATAGTTACAGGAAGCTCGCGCCCGTCGCATAAAGTATTGAACACCACTTCCGTACCCTCGGACTTTCCAATCCAGTTGCGCTGCATCTCCTTGAGGGAGTCACTCCAGTCGAGGCCGTCCAGGCTTGCGAGCAGCCTTTCGGCATAGGCCGATACGCGCAGCTGCCACTGCTTCATCTTTTTCTGCTCCACAGGGAAACCGCCACGCACACTGAGTCCGTCCTTGACTTCGTCGTTTGCCAGAACAGTTCCCAGCCCCTCGCACCAGTTTACCGAAGTCTCGCCCAGATAGGCAATGCGGTAACGCATGAGGATGTCTGCGCGTTCCTTGTCCGATGCTGCAGCCCACTGCTCAGGACTTATTCCATCGTAACCCTCGCTTTCGAAGAGTTTTACAAGATCATCTATAGGACAGGCCTTGTCCAGGGCAGGATTGTACCAGCTCGAGAACATCTTGAGGAAGGCCCACTGGGTCCATTTGTAATAGGCAGGGTCGCAGGTGCGAAGCTCGCGGGACCAGTCATAAGAAAAGCCTATGCGGTCCAGCTGCTGGCGGTAGCGGGCAGTATTGATGTCCGTGGTCTTTTCCGGATGCTGGCCAGTCTGGATGGCATATTGCTCTGCAGGAAGGCCGAAAGCATCGTAACCCATAGGATGCAGCACATTGAAGCCCTTGAGCCTCTTGTAACGGGAGTATATGTCGCTGGCTATGTAGCCGAGAGGATGGCCCACATGAAGGCCTGCTCCCGAAGGATAGGGAAACATGTCCAGAACATAGTACTTCGGCTTTGAAGGGTCTTCCTTGACCTTATATGTGCCGTCGGCAGCCCATCGGGACTGCCATTTCTGTTCTATCTTGAGAAAATCGTATTCCATTTTATTGTGCAATTAAGATACAAGCATCCTTTGGAGTGAATTTTTCCTGGGCCACAGTTGCAAAATTGTCTATGGCCAGAGCCAGATTGTCGCAAGGCAGCAGCGCCACCGACACCAATCCGTTGGTGAATTTGATGAGGGTCACGTCATAGCCGGCCTTCTTCACGCTTGCAACCATACGGTCGCGCGTAGGCCTTTCACGGTAGGTACCCACTACTATGTAATATTTATGGCTGAGCTTCGATGAAATCTGCCCGCTGGTGTGCGTATAGGCAAAAGGCACAGTGAGACGGCCCTTGCGCTTTTTGAGTTCATATTCCGGAGCCTTGTCCGCAGCGCAGCCTTCACAGCTTGCTGCAGGAGTGCACACCTGAGCCGGCTCCACATCGGCGGCAGGCATTTCACAAGGCACGCAGGGAGTCTCCTTCAATGACAACTCCTTGAGTTCGGCCGAGGTGGGACGGCCTGCAAGACTTCGGATGAAATCGCAGGACGAAGTGATTGCCGCCAACAGACAGAGCGACAGAACTGGAACTAATCTTTTCATAAACTTGCCATCTTGTCAAGAACAAGTTCCACCAGCTGTGCCACACGCGGTTTGTAATCGGTGTTGGCATCTTTGAGATAGCGGTGGGCTATTGCGCAGCACACAGTGATGGCGTGGTGTCCGAGGTGCTTTGCAATACCCGCTATGGCCGATCCCTCCATTTCGAAGTTGGTGATTTTCCAGTCTCCGTAGCGGAAGGACTCAGCATCCTCCAGCATTGTAGGCATTGCGAGCTGCTGCCTTACCACACGTCCCTGAGGGCCGTAGAAGCCCGGGGCCGATACCGTCATTCCCCTTACGGTGGAATCGGCAAAGTGCTCTATGAGCTTGTCCGATGCCTTGATGAAATAAGGGTTCGGCAGAGTTGAAGGCCAGTGCATATGCTTCATGAAGGCCTCCTCCATTGCAAGGTCTGTAACCTCCTCCCTGTTTGCATACCAGTTCATAAGGCCGTCGAAGCCTACGGAGTAGTGCGAAAGGATGAAGGAGCCCAGAGGAATCTCAGGCTGGATGGCGCCGCAGGTGCCAAGACGCACGATATTGAGAGTGCGGTGCTCCGGCTTGACCTCCCGGGTGGAGAAGTCGATGTTGGCAAGAGCATCGAGTTCGGTCATCACTATATCTATGTTGTCGGTACCTATTCCGGTGGAAAGGACAGTAATTCTGGCCCCCTTGTAAATGCCGGTGGCCCATACAAACTCACGAGAGGCAGCTTCGGCCTCAATGCTCTGGAAATAAGGTTTGAACATCGCAACGCGGCCAGGGTCGCCAACGAGTATGACATTGTCTGCCAGATGTTCCGGACGGATGTGGAGATGGAAAATGGAGCCGTCCGAATTGATGATCAGTTCTGATTCTGGAATTCTCATATTCTGTGTTATTTTTTATGTTTCTTGCTTGAACGCAGTCTCGATGCACTGCGGACCAGAAGTTCGTCGGCGTAGATGCCTCTCATTGCCATAAGGTCGAGGAAAAGGCATACCAAAGGGAACACGGCGGTCCAGGCAAATACAAAAGACTTGTCCATTGTAAAATAATCTATTGCAATCCATATCTGCAGCGCCAGGAGCAGTACACAGCTGCCTCCTGCAAGTCTTATCTGAAGGCTTCTGTGCCCCCAGCAGAAGAGGGCCACCAGATTGGCTGCAAAGGAAAGGATGATAAGCACGGCATAGGGGAGCTTGGCGAGGTAATGCACTCCCACACTGCCGGCTTCGGGGTCGATGATATGGCCCACATTGCCGAAAAGCAGGGCGCAGAGCAGCCCCACTGCAATTGCAAAATAAAGTGTCTGTATTCTTTGCCACATAATTTTATCTGTTCATTGAGTTGAAGTGCGCCAGCACCTTCTCTTCGTAAGTTTTCGAAACAGGAATCTCTGCGAGGCTGTCCAGCCCGAGATCCAGCACATAGCCGTCCTTGTTGTGGCTGAAAATCTCCACCTTGCGCATATTCACAATGTATTTTCTGTGACAGCGCAGCAAATCGCTCCCCGCAAAGCTTTCCTCCACGGTCTTGAGACGGCAGCGGAGCATATACTGTTTGATGTCGGCGTTGCTGTCTTCGTACCATACCTTGATGTAGTTGTCGTCCGATTCTATGAAGTACAGGTTCTCGGAGTTGATTACCAGCTTGAGGGTTCCGTTGTTGTCGTAGAGCATTATCCTGTTGTCGTTCACGGAGCTGGGCTTTTCGTCGGAAACCACGGAGTTGAAGTTCATCAGCCTTATGGTGTTGTCCTTGTCGCAGATGGCGAAATACTGGGCTGCGATTACCGTGGGAACCCCGATTCCGAAAATGCAGAAGCAGAGGGCAAGTCCCAGCACGCTCCAGAAGCTGTTGTAGGCCTCCACGATGTAGCCTTTGCTGCTGCCCACGATGGTTACCACAGTGTAGAGCAGGCTTAGAATAATCACCTCCGCCAGATGCCAGCTCACAAGGCCGAGATAGGTGATATTCCTTGAGCGCATCTTGTGCAGAAGCCTTCGCGAAAGGCAGAGGAAGACGAGGGCAATTATCCAGTAGCTTACGGTAAAGACCATGGAAGGGCCCAGTCCCATTCTGAACCAGTTGTTCAGCGAAAGGGGAACCATAAGCAGGAGGGATACAAGGCTGAAAAGTACCGTAAACAACACGGTACTAATCATCTGGGTCTTTCCCAAAAGGAATTTTGGTATACTGCTCGTCAAGGACATGTCTGCAAAGATACAAATTTTTACTATCTTTGCGGCATCATAATCAAAAACCCTTGTTAAACTTGAGCAAACTTATTCAACAGAAATTATGAGCAAAAGAGTTGTAATCAGCGGACTCGGAGTCCTCTCCTGCCTGGGACACGATGTCGATACTTTTTGGAACAATCTGGTTAACGGAGAGTGCGGCATCGACTACATACAAGAATTTCCTACAGACAATCTCGAAGTGAAGATTGGCGGAGAAATCCGCAACTTCAACCCTGCGGACTACGGTATGGACCGTTCCTTCATCCGCAAACAGGACAAATTCGTGCTCTACGCCGTTGCATCGGCCTATCAGGCCCTCAAAGACAGCGGACTGCAGCCCGGCGAGAACATAGACCCCTTCCGTCTCGGAGTATATATGGGTTCCGGAATCGGAGGTTTCGAAACCATTCACAACGAAGTCACAAAAGTGGCCGACGATCCCAGCTGCCGCTGGATATCCCCGTCCTTCGTCCCTACCATCATAGGCAATATGGCAGCCGGCCAGGTGGCCATACAGCTCAAGGCCAACGGCCCCTGCATAGATGTAGTAACGGCCTGCGCCACCTCCTCGCACTCCATCGGAGAGGCCTACAGGGCCATCAAGCACGGCTATGCCGATGCCATAATCAGCGGAGGTTCCGACAATGCGGTGATTCCTATCGGCGTCTCCGCCTTCGCCAATGCCAAAACCCTCTCCAAAATCGAGGACCCGAAAAAGGCCTCGCTGCCTTTCAACGCAAGGCGCAACGGCTTTGTGATGGCGGAGGGATCGGCCGTTCTCATACTCGAAGAGCTTGAGCACGCAAAAGCCAGAGGAGCAAAGATTTACGCAGAAGTTGTGGGCTATGGCAGCACTTGCGACGCCTACCACGCCACTGCTCCGCGCAAAGACGGCAGCACTCAGGCCCGCTGCATTTCCGATGCCCTTGCCGAGGCCGGATTCGAGCCTTCGAAGGACAATCTCTACATTAACGCACACGGCACTGCAACCCACCTCAACGACCTCACCGAAACGCTGGCCATCAAGGCAGCCCTGGGCGAAAACGCATACAAGGCGCACATCAGCTCCACCAAATCGATGCACGGCCACATGCTGGGTGCCACAGGTGCAGCCGAAGCAATCGTCTGCGTCCAGGCCCTGCGTCACGGCATTGTCCCTGCCACAATCAACCTCGACACCCCGGACCCGGAACTGGATCTGGACTACACGCCGAACGAGGCCGTGCGCAGCGACATAAGCATTGCAATTTCCAATTCCTTCGGCTTCGGCGGACACAATGCCTGCCTGGCTTTCAGGAAATTCGAAGACTAACTGCAGATTTTGTCCGGAGAGGACATTATTGTGAGAATATTCAAAGGGTGGTTCTTTTCGGGACTGCCCTTTATTTTTACGATCCGGGCCTTGAGCAGGTCGTTCTCCTTAAGATAGGCCCTTATCCGGGAATGGTCCAGGCCCACGGCCTTGAGATAGCTCAGGCTTGCGCTCGAAGCCGATGCGCTTATGGCCAGCAGCAGGTGCACGGGTATGATTTTGGCCGATTCGGCAATACTGGCCTCCACTATGCAGAGATTGATGGTATTGCGGGCGCTGCGGGAGAAAATTACCTCGTCCTTGTGGCCGAAGGCTATGCTGTCGGGGCGGAAGATGGCGCTTTCCACACTGAGCTTGAAATCGGCCAGGTCCACGCCCAGAGCCTCGAGGGCACGGCAGGCGTCGTTGTCGCGGTGCCGCAGCAGGCCAAGCAGAAGATGGTCGGTCCCTATTGAGAGATCGCCCGTACGCATTGCCTCCTCCACCGCATAGGAAAGGACTTTCAGAAGTTCCTGCGATACCTGTGTCTGCATTTTGCCTTCCAAGTCTGATTCTACGGCAAATTTAACAATATAATTTTTGTCCACCCCAACTTTTTTTGTTATTTTTGTATGTTTATGGATATAGAACAAAAAAGTATAAAAATGGAGATTGAAGAGAAGCCACAGGGAATAATCGAGCCTGTGGAAATAGATCACGAAATGCGCAGTGCCTACATCGACTATTCGATGTCCGTAATTGTTTCTCGCGCACTTCCTGATGCAAGAGACGGCCTCAAACCGGTTCAGCGCCGCGTACTTTTCGGTATGGACGGCCTCGGACTGAGCAACAGCGGCCAAACTAAAAAATCGGCCCGTATTGTGGGTGAAGTGCTGGGTAAGTTCCACCCTCACGGCGACATCAGCGTATATGACGCAATGGCACGCCTGGCACAGGACTGGAACCAGCGCTACCCTCTAGTTCAGGGCCAGGGAAACTTCGGTAGTATGGACGGCGACCCTGTTGCCGCAATGCGATACACCGAGGCCAAGCTGGCTAAGCTTTCGGCCGACGTGCTCTGCGACCTCGACAAGGACACAGTTGATTTCACGCTCAACTTCGACGACACCATCTACGAACCTACGGTTCTGCCTACCAAGCTGCCTTTGCTGCTGCTCAACGGCTCGTCCGGAATTGCAGTGGGTATGGCCACGAATATGGCTCCGCACAACCTGAGCGAGGCCTGCGACGGAATCTGCGCCTATATCGACAACCCGGACATCACTACCGACGAGCTCATGGAGCACATCAAGGGTCCGGACTTCCCTACCGGCGGCATCATTATGGGCCGTCAGGGCATTGCCGATGCCTACAACACGGGCCGCGGCAAGGTTGTGGTCCGCGCCAAGGCCGAGATTGAGGAGGTGGGCAACCGCACCGCAATCGTGGTTACCGAGGTGCCTTATATGGTGAACAAGGCCGAGATGATTACCCGAATCGGCGAGATGATCCGCGACAAGAAGATCGAGGGCATTTCCGAAATCAAGGAGCTCACCAACCGTCAGGGCATACGCATAGAGTTCCTGCTCAAGAAAGACGCCAATGCCAACGTGGTGCTCAACACCCTCTACAAATACACTGCACTGCAGTCCAGTTTCGCCATCAACAATGTGGCTCTTGTCGGCGGGCGTCCGCGCACTCTCAGCCTCAAGGACATCATCAAGTGCTTTGTGGACTTCAGGCACGAGGTGGTTCTGCGCCGCACCCGTTTCGAGCTGGAAAAGGCACGCAAGCGCGCCCACATCGTGGAAGGTCTGCTCAAGGCCATAGATGTAATCGACGAGGTAATCGCCATCATCCGCTCCTCCAAGACGGTAGAATCGGCAAAGGACTCCCTGATGGAGCGCTTCGGCTTCAGCGACGCCCAGGCATCGGCCATTGTGGAAATGCGTCTGCGCCAGCTGGTGGGCTTGGAGAAGGACAAGCTCAAGGAGGAGTACGAAAGCCTTATGAGCTTTATCGCCGAATGCGAGAAGATTCTTGCCAGCGAGGCAGAACAGCTTGCAGTAGTGAAGAGGGAAACCCTCGAAATCAAGGAGAAATACGGCGACAAGCGCCGCACCGAAATAATGCTCAGCTCCGAAGAGTTCAATCCTGAGGACTTCTATGCCGACGAAGATGTGGTAATCACCATCTCCCACCTCGGCTACATCAAGAGGACTTCGCTCAACGAGTTCCATGTGCAGTCCCGCGGAGGCACCGGCAAGAAGGGCGGTTCGGTAAGGGACGAGGACTTCATAGAGCACATCTATGTGGCCAATATGCACAGCTGTATGCTCTTCTTCACCGAGAAGGGACTCTGCTACCGCCTCAAGGTTTACGAAATTCCGGAAGGCTCCCGCACCGCCAAGGGAAGGGCAGTGCAGAACCTGCTTACAATAGACCCTGAAGACAAGATCAGGACCTACCTCAACGCCGCCAAGATCGAGAGCCGCGAGTACACCGACAGCCACTATGTGGTTCTGGTAACCCGCAAGGGACTTATCAAACGTATGTGCCTGAGCGAGTTCGCAAACTCCCGCAGCCGCAATCTCGGAATCAGGGCAATTTCCTTCAGGGAAGACGATGCCCTTCTCGATGCCATCCTCACCTCCGGCAAGGACGAGATAATGATGGCGGGCCGCAACGGTCTCTGCGTGCGCTTCAGCGAAGAGCAGGTAAGGGCTGCAGGCCGCACATCAATGGGCGTTTACGGAATGAAACTTGCAGAAGGCGACGAAATTGTGGGTGTAATTGCCCGCGACCCGGCCGCCGAGGATGCCTCCCAGCGCTCTGTGCTTGTGGTCAGCGAGAACGGCCTCGGAAAGCGCAGCAATGCCGACGACTACCGATTCTCGAATCGTGGTGCAAAGGGTGTCCACACCATCAAGATCACGGAGAAAACAGGCAATCTCGTGGCAATAAAGAACGTTACCGAGAACGATGACCTCATGATCATCACCAGGTCGGGCCTTACAATCCGTCTTGCAGTGAGTCAGGTAAGCCTGCAGGGTCGCGCCACTTCGGGAGTCAAGCTCATCAACCTTCGCGAGGGCGACAGCATTGCAGCAATATCTGTGGTTGCCCACGAAAACGAAGAGGAGCAGACTCCGCAGCAGGAGCAGCCTGAAACAACAGAAACAAACGAATAATCAATATTGTTATGAAAAGAATCTTTTTAGCTATCGCACTTTTCGCCT
This sequence comes from uncultured Bacteroidales bacterium, assembly GCA_946055165.1. Classification (GTDB taxonomy): domain Bacteria; phylum Bacteroidota; class Bacteroidia; order Bacteroidales; family UBA932; genus Cryptobacteroides. The sequence continues at coordinate 22,695 of CAMGFA010000006.1, read as the reverse complement.
CCCTCAGCCTGGCAAATGCCCAGACTCAGGTAAAGAGCGTGGACGCCTCAAGGAAGGCTGTTGAATCGGCCCTTTCCAAAACCGAGAACCCTAAGCAGGCAGAGAAACCTGCTACCTGGATCAAACTCGGAAAGGCTTATCTCGATGCATACAGCGCCCCTATGGGAGCCGGCTGGATTGGCGCACCCCGCCAGGATCTCGCCCTCATTCTGGGCGAAGACAGGCCAAGCTCCGAGGAGTGGGTTGAGGTTTCCGGAACTCAGATGATCAAGGCTGTGTTCCCTACCCGCAACTATTACTACAACGAAAACGAAATCCTTCAGATGATAGAGGTTACCGAGCCTGTTTATCCGGATGCTCTCGAGCTTTCTCTCGAGGCCTACAAGCAGGCAGCTTCCCTCGACGAGAAGCAGTCCAAGAAGAAGGACCTCGTTACCGCCTTCCAGACCCTGGACAACAACTTCACCACCGAGGCCTATACAGCCTATACCCTCGGCGACCTGACAAAGGCATCGTACTATTTCGAGAAGGCTTATGAGGCTTCCGTACAGCAGCCTTACGCCCAGATCGACACCAACGCCATCTACAATGCCGCCCTCACAAGCTATATGCTCGAAGACCTCGGCAAGGCCAAAGGCTACTACAACGAATGCCTTGCCCTCGGCTACTATGGCGACGGCGGTGATGTCTATGCAAAACTTGCAGACATTGCTGTAAAAGAAGGCAAGAACGAGGAAGGCCAGCAGCTGCTTGAGGAAGGTTTTGCAAAATTCCCTCAGAGCCAGGCTGTTCTCGTGGGTCTTATCAACATCTACCTCAGCTCCGGCCAGAACACCGACCGTCTTTTCGAGCTCATCGACGCAGCAAAGGCCAACGAGCCTGATAATGCATCGCTCTGGTATGTAGAAGGCAATATCCACCTCCAGCTCGGAAACGAGGAGGCAGCAATTGCAGCTTACAAAGTATGCTCAGAGAAGAATCCTGCATACGAGTTCGGTTATATCGGAATCGGCCAGCTCTACTACAACAAGGCTGTTACCATTCAGGAAGAGGCTGTGAACGAGATGGACGACAAGAAATACGAAGCACTCGTGAACCAGTTCGAAGAGGCCCTCAAAGCCTGCATCGAGCCATTCGAGAATGCATTTGCCATCTCACAGGACCCTCAGATCAAGGTTGCAGTTGCTGAATACCTTAAGAACGCCTGCTACCGCTTCAGCTCCGAACCGGGCTATCAGGCCAAGTATGAGAAATACGATGCTATTGTAAAGGGACTTTAGTCTTTCTTTTCGAAAGCCTTTACAATCTTTCCGACCAAAGGGTGTCGCACTATATCTTCGTTTGTGAAGACAACAGTGGCGATGCCCTTAATGTTTTCCAGAAGTTCCACACCTTTGAGCAGGCCGCTGTCTTCACGATTTGGCAAATCCACCTGTGAAGCGTCGCCGGTGACAATGAATTTGGCCTTGCAGCCCATACGGGTGAGGAACATCTTCAGTTGGCCGAGATTGGTATTCTGGGCTTCGTCCAGAATTACGCAGGCCCTGTCGAGGGTGCGGCCGCGCATGTATGCAAGAGGGGCTATCTGAATGGTGCCCTCTGCAAGAAGCTCCTGAAGTTTCTTAGGGGGAATCATGTCTCCGAGGGCATCGTAGAGAGGCTGGAGATAGGGGTCGAGCTTGTCCTTGAGGTCGCCAGGAAGGAAGCCCAGACGCTCACCGGCCTCCACTGCGGGGCGGGTGAGGATAATACGGCGTATTTCCCTGTTTTTCAGGGCGCGTACAGCCAGGGCTATTGCTATGTAGGTTTTGCCCGTTCCGGCAGGGCCGAGGGCGAAGACAAGGTCGTTTTCGAAATAGGCTTTCACCATTTCCTGCTGGCGCAGATTGCGGGCACAGATGGGCTTGCCTTCAGTGTTGTAGCAGATGGGAGAGCCCGGATTGAGCAGAAAATCGCGGGAAGTACTCTCCCCTTCAAAGATGTCCTCCACGTCGTAGGGCGTGAGGTTCATCTTGTGCATCTTTCTGTCTATAAGGGTCTTGAATTTGTGTTCAAACTCCTCCAACTCGGCTTCGCGCCCGTCGAGAATGAGGTCGGACCCTCTGGCGACAACCTTTACATTTGGAAAATAGGAGCAGAAAGTGTCGAGTATTTTGTTTCCTACTCCATAAAGGCTCACGGGATCGATTCCCTCTATGCTCAGGCTGCGTTTCATTCGCCGCTTTCTTTGAGTCTTTCGGCGTTCTCCGCAATCTGAAGCTGGTCGATCACTTCCTGGATGTCTCCGTTCATAAAGACAGGAAGATTGTACATGCTCCAGTTTATGCGATGGTCGGTCACGCGACCCTGAGGATAGTTGTAGGTGCGGATTTTGGCCGAGCGGTCGCCGGTGGAAACCATGGTCTTGCGCTTGGAAGCTATCTCGTCGAGATATTTCTGATGTTCAAGGTTATAGAGGCGGGTACGCAACTCCTCGAAAGCACGGTCCTTGTTTTTGAGCTGGGAGCGCTCCTCCTGGCATTGAACAACAAGGCCTGTAGGGATATGGGTGAGTCGTACTGCAGAATAGGTGGTATTTACGCCCTGTCCGCCAGGACCGGAGGAACAGAAGAGGTCCAGACGGATGTCGTCCCACTTGAGGTCAACATCGAATTCGCCTGCCTCCGGGAACACTGCCACCGATGCGGCAGAGGTCTGGATGCGGCCCTGAGTCTCGGTCTGCGGCACTCTCTGTACACGGTGCACGCCCGATTCGTATTTCATGGTGCCATATACTCCGTCCGTAGAGGAGCTGAGTTTGAAGACTATCTGCTTGTAGCCTCCGGAAGTGCCCGGAGTCTGGTCTGTGACTTCCACTTTCCATCCACGACTTTCGGCATAGTGCTGGTACATACGGAAAAGGTCTCCGGCAAAAATTGCAGCCTCGTCTCCGCCGGCACCGCCGCGGATTTCCACAATGGCGTTCTTTCCGTCGTCGGGATCGGCCGGAATGAGAAGGAGTTTGATGTCGGCTTCCATCTGGGGGATTTTGGGATCGAGCTCTGCAATCTCCTCGCGGGCCATCTCGCGCAGGTCCTCGTCTTTTTCGTTGAGCAATATATCTTTGGCGGACTGGAGGTTCTCCAGAGTTTTCTTGTATTCGAGGCCGGCCTTGATGATAGGCTCCAACTGCTTGTAATCCTTGTTGAGCTGGACGAATTTCTTCATATCGGCCATAACTTCAGGGCTGGAAAGCTGGTCCTGAAGGCTCTGGAACTTGTCCTGAAGGGAAAGTACTTTTTCTAAAAGGGTATTCTGTGCCATAGGGCTGCAAATATAGCAATAATTTCTAAATGCTGAAATTGTGATAATGTGGTCCGAAACGGTGGAAGGCCTGTTCGTCGAGCATCTGGCGATCGTCCGGGTGGGCTATGGAGATGAGCAGCTTGGCTCTCTCCTGCAGACTGCGGCCGTAGAGGTCCACTGCACCGTACTCGGTAACTATCCAGTGGGCATCGGAACGTGGGGTGACCACTCCCCCGCCCGGATTGAGCTCGGCCACAATTTTGTTCTTCCCCTTTCTGGTGCGGGAGGCGAAGGCCGTGATGGATTTGCCGCCCTCGGACATTGTTGCACCGCGCACGAAATCGAGCTGGCCGCCGGTACCGCTGAAAATGCGGCAGCCGATGGAATCGGCCGAAATCTGGCCGGTGAGGTCCACCTCGGTAGCCGAATTGATGGCTTTCATATGCGGATTTTGGGCTATTACCCAAGGGTCGTTGGTGTATTTGATGTCCTTCATCAGCACATCGGGATTGTGGTCTATGAAATCGTAAACCTCCTGGCTTCCAAGCAGGAAGGAGGCAACAACCTTACCGGTATCTATTTTCTTGCAGGCTCCGTTTATCACTCCGGCCTTGATCAGGCGCAGCAGGCCGTCGGCAAACATCTCCGTGTGCAAGCCAAGATTCTTGTGCCCGGTAAGTTGGGCGGCAAGGGCATTTGGCAGTGCGCCGATTCCCATTTGTATGCAGTCGCCGTCTTCCACGAGGGAGGCACAGTTGCGGCCGATGATTACCTCCGTAGGGTCAGGTTCGGCAAAGGCGGCGGTCACCAGCGGGGCATCGTCCCTAACCAGATAGGTGAATTTTTCCACCGGCAGCAGATTTCCGTAGGCGAAAGGTACGTTTTTGTTCACCACACCTATCACTATAGCGGCCGATTCTATGGCGGCAACGGAGCAATCGACCGAAGTGCCGAGGCTCACCATTCCGTTCTCATCGGGTTCGGAAATGTTCACCAGCGCAGCGCCGAGCCTGATGACTCCGCTGCGGTAAAGTTTCTGGCTCTCGCCCAGATGCACCGGAAGATAGTCGGCATAGCCGCTGTTCACGTTGGCCCTTACATTGGGGCCCACAAAGAAGCCCTGGTCGAAGAATATGCCTTCGTAGCGGGGCTCGCTATAGGGTGCGGGACCTTCAGTATGGAAATGATGGAAGTGGAGATCTTCCACCTCGCCGGCATCGGCCCGATCGCAGAGGGCGCGGATGAGACAATGCGGCACGCTGGCAACGCTGCTCAGATGGATGTGGCTGTGCGAAGGGATGTGGCTCACTGCTTCGGCAGCACTTACAAAATGCAGTTCTTTCATTAAAAGATTATTCCTAAATTTGTCCGCGAATTTAATGAAAAAATCTTATGCATACAAAGATAGAGAAAGTAAATGCCTTCGGGGAGCTTCTTGACGTGATGGACAGCCTCAGGGAAAACTGTCCCTGGAACGCGGCGCAGACAATGGAAAGCATACGTCCGATGACGGAAGAGGAGGTTTACGAGCTGAGCGACGCCATCATAAAAGGGGATGTGCAGGAAATTTCGAAAGAAATAGGAGACCTGCTCTACCATATGGTCTTCTACGCGAGGATTGCCCAGGAACAGGAGCTGTTTGACATTGCCGACTGCCTTGAAAAAATTTGCAGCAAAATGCGTTTCCGCCACCCTCACGTGTTCGGAGAGCAGGCAGGAAAACAGTTGAGCGCCAAAGAGATTGCCGATACCTGGGAGCTGGTGAAGGCAAAGGAAAAAGGCGGCAACAAAAATATCTTGAGCGGCATTCCCGATTCCATGCCCGCACTTCTCAAGGCTTTGAGCATGCAGGAAAAGGCAAGGGGCTGCGGATTCGACTGGGAAGAGCCCATGCAGGTCTTTGACAAAGTTTCAGAGGAAGTTCAGGAGGTGAGGGATGCCCTGGCAGAAAACAGGCAGGAACATATTGAAGAGGAGTTCGGGGATTTGTTCTTTGCCCTGATCAATGCGGCAAGGCTGCACGGGGTGGACCCCGAAAAGGCCCTGAACTTAAGCTGCAGCAAATTCCGCCGCCGTTTCACCTATCTCGAGGAGAAAACCATAAAACAAGGCCGTTCACTCAAAGATATGAGTCTTGCCCAGATGGATGAAATTTGGGACGAGGCAAAAGCCAAGGGACTTTAATCCTGAGGCTTTTCGAAAAAGGCGAAGTGCACCCTGCCGTAAACTTTTTCCTTTTTGAAGAAGGGGTGCTGTGAGAAATCGCAGTTTCCTCCGTGCTCGAGGATGAAATATGCACCGGGGTGAAGGATGTCGGCCTCGAAGACTTTGTCGGGAATGCTTTCCATTCCCTCTATGGCATAAGGAGGGTCGGCGAACACTATGTCGAACTTTTCGTGACAGATTTTGAGGAAATCGAAAACATTGTCACGCACCATGGTCACATTGTCCAGTCCAAGCCGCTGCGACTCACGCTTGATGAAGCTGGCGTTTTCGCGGAGCATCTCCACACTCCACACGTGACCCACGCCACGGGAGGCGAACTCAAAAGAAACGGCCCCGGTTCCCGCAAAGAGGTCCAGAACCTTGAGCTCATCAAAATCGTATTCGTTTTCCAGGATATTGAAAAGGGCTTCGCGCGCGAAGTCCGTGGTTGGCCGTGCCTTGTAGCCCGGCGGCGGGAGTATGCTCCTGCCTTTGAGTCTTCCGCCTATTATTCTCATAACTGCTTTACTGCCTTGAAATAATGGTAGAGAAGCATTGACTGCTCTTCTTCCAGAGGGGAAGAGAAACAGACGGTGGAGACTTCGGGATTGAGCTGCAGGGATTTCATTGCCAGAAGAATATAATACAGGGCGGAAGTGAAATCGGAGCAGGCGTAGCTGTTGGCAAGCAGAAGGCTCCGCCCCTGGGCAATGGCCAGGGAAAGCCTGCCGTTTTCCAGACAGCAGCTTATTTTATTGTATTCTTCGAAGGAAGCAAGGCTCTGCAACATACGGCAGAGCACCGGTTCCTCCCCCTGAAAAACACAATAAGCCTCCCAATCCTTGAGGTACACGCTGTGGACCTCTTCGGGGGAAAGCTTATCAACGACTTGTGCGAGATATTCTCCCGCACAAGAGTCGTCGTAAAATTGTGATGGAACCAGAGTCACTATTCCCAGTTACCGGCGTTGTTGTTAGGAGCTGAAACGCTGCCCACCTGCAGGCCTTCGTATTTGTTTTGATTCCTGCGGTCTGCATCGAGGTTGATTCTGAGCTGGTTGTCCATTCCGTAAAGGAGGTAGCGGTAAGGCATGCGGGCCTCGAAAAGAGGAACCTTCACACCCGATACCTTCTTCACAACGGCTTCCATTTCTGTGGCACGGCCGCCGGAGAAAGGAATGGTACGCAGGGAGTCGATGCTGAAGTAATCGCGGCCCCTGAAGAGGGTGTCGCGTACAGGAATCTTCTGGTCCACGGAGAAAACGAGGTTCTTGTCTCCGGCTTCGTAGAGTTCCTTGAGGTACTTGCTCATATTTTCACCCCTGAGCCAAGGACGGGTTTTCTTGACATCTTTGGTGTGGGCCATTGCAAGGGAGTCGTCCTTGGAACCGATTTCGAGTTTGACAACGATATCACCCGTGTTGTAGAAGGTGCGCAAAGAGTCGAAATCATCGGTATAGTAGCCGTAAACGCTCTTGTATGCGTCCTGGAGGGTACGGATGTCCTTGAGACGTTCGATTCCCACCTTTTCGCGGGCCTCCTTTTCCTTGTTGAATTTGACAGGCTGCGAAATGCTGTCTATCAAGAAATAAGAAAGGGCGATGATACCCAGAGGCAGAACTACCCAGGTGACAATTCTGTTAAGCACCTTGTTCTGCATAAACTTTAGCCAAGTGTCCTTAGTAATCATTGTATGTAGCTTTAAACTTTTATTGTCCTGACATTGTCGTTTTAGTCGAGCAAAGTTAGGAAAATCATTTATTAAATGCAATAATTTATTAAATTTGCAGCGATGGAAAACAAAGAGAAACTGGAAAGTCTTGCCCGGATTGTCTCCGGAGCGCACAATATAGTGATTACAAGCCACAGACATCCCGACGGAGATGCAGTCGCAAGCGCCTGTGCCTGGTTTCACTATCTGCGTTCCCTGCAGAGCAAGAAAGTGAAGGTGGTGCTTGAGGACTTTGCAGCATCCCTTTCCTTCATTGCAGAAGGCTGTCCCGTCAGTTCCCCTGTGGACAGCGCCGCAATCCTCGAAAAGGCAGACCTTCTGATCTGCACCGACATGAACTCCCTTTCAAGGGCATCGGAAACCATGCAGCAGGCTTTGGGCAGTTTCAAAGCGGCGAAAATCCTCTTCGACCACCATCTCAATCCTGCGGAAGACGAGTTCGATTTGGTATTCAGCAAAAACGATATCTCATCGGCCAGTGAAGTGGTGTACTATGTGCTCAAAGCGCTCTGCAAAAGCGCCGAAGAGCAGCAGGGACTCTTCGGCGGCCTTTGCGGAAGGGCTCTGATGGCAGGAATGACCACCGACAGCAACAATTTCGCCAATTCAGTATATCCTTCCACCCTGCAGATGGCAGGGGAACTGCTGGCCTTCGGAGTGGACAGGGACGAAATCATACAGTTCCTCTACAACAGCTGCCGCGAAAACAGGGTCCGGGCCATCTCGCACATCCTCTGCGAAAATCTGGAAATCAGGGACGACGGACTCGCCGTAATCAAGGTCAGCAGCGAATGCTGGCACAGATTTGGCTTGGAGGAGGGCGAGCTCGAAGGGCTGGTGAACATCCCCCTGAGCATTGCCAAAGTCAAAATGAGCATATATCTGAGGGAAGACACATCCCCGGAAGGGACAATAAGGGTGTCCATACGCTCAAAAAAGGGGGTATCGGCCAATGCCGTGGCCAGGGATTTCTTCCACGGAGGCGGGCACGAGCAGGCTGCTGGAGGCAAGCTCCTCATTCCGCAGGACATCCCGGACTTTGCCCATAGCAATTTGATTTTGAAACAGATAAAATTATGAAACATACTTGGATTTACTTTGCTGCCGCCCTTGTTGCGACAGCCTGCATGCAGAGCCCTGCCGACAACACCGCCGAGCTCTGCAAACTTAAATTCGACTCCTGGGTTACTCTCAACAGGAAGAGCAGCTGGGAGCAGACGGAGCTCGGCAGCTGGATTATGGAAATGGACAAGGGAGACATAGCCAACCAAAGCGTGGAAGACAGCGAAAAATGGCCTTATCTGAGAATAGAATACACTATCTGCAAACTCGACGGCACCATAAGCAAGACCACGAGCGAGGACAAGGCAAGGCAGCTCGGCACCTACAAGAAGCAGAACTGGTACGGGCCGCAGTTCTCCAGCAGGGCAAGCGGCGGCATCTACGCCGGCCTTGAGGAGCTCATCGGAATGATGGGAGTCGGAGGCCATTGCAAGGCTGCAATTCCGGGCTGGCTGCTGAACACATCGCGCTACTCCAGCGGAGAGGAATACCTTAAAAACCTGAGCAGCGACACCGATGCCCTCATCTACGAGTTCACCATCGTGGAGGCAGTGAGCGACCCTATAAAGTGGCAGATGGAGCGCATGAAAGAGGCTCTTGGCAGCAGCTGGGAGCAGGCCGATTCCCTTGCCGACGGAGTTTATTACATCCAGGACAAGCCGGCGTCCAATCCGGACACCACTTTCACCAGCAGTTCCAAAGTGCATATCAACTACTGCTGCCGCAGGCTTCTGGACAATGCCGGGGTCGATAGCAACATAGCCGATTCGGCAAAGGTCTTCGGCACCTGGTCTTCATCGTCCAGCTATTCCGCTTCCCAGATAAACTGGGCCGAATCTGCATCGGAACTCACCATGGGCAGCAACTCGAGCGACGTAATCGACGGCTTCGCCTACGGCATCCTCAATATGAAACCGGGCGAGAAAGGAAGAGTCTATATGAACTCCAACTACGCCTACGGTTCGGCAGGCAGCGGCTCGGCCATCCCCGGCTACTGCCCGATTTATTTCGAAATCACCTTTCTTGAACAATAATGGCCAACGCACCAACAGAACTGGGAACTGAACGGGTTGGGGTGCTGCTGCGAAAATATGCAGTGCCCGGGATTATTGCGATGACCGCATCGTCCCTGTACAATATGGTGGACAGCATCTTCATCGGCCATATCAAGGACGTGGGTGCGTACGCCATCTCCGGACTGGCCGTGACCTTCCCGCTGATGAACCTGAGCACCGCCCTGGGAACCCTGGTCGGTGTGGGCGCGGCCACTATGACAAGCGTGCTTCTGGGGCAGAGAAACTACTCCACCGCGAACAAGGTGCTTTCCAACGTGGTGAGCCTCAACACCATCTTCGGATTGAGCTTCATGGCGGTGGTGCTGTGCTTTCTCGAGCCCATTCTCTATTTCTTCGGGGCATCGGAAAACACCATGCCTTTTGCGAAGGACTATATGACCATAATACTGCTGGGCAATGCAGTAACCCACCTGTATTTCGGCCTCAACACGATAATACGGGCATCGGGCAATCCGAAGACCGCGATGGGCCTGACCATCTTCACGGTGCTTTCCAACGCAGTTCTGGACCCTGTCTTCATCTTTGTGCTGGACATGGGAATAAAGGGTGCGGCTCTGGCAACCGTTCTCTGCCAGTTTATGGCACTCTGCTACACCTTCTATTTCTTCTCACGCAAGAAGAACATAGTGCATTTCGAGAAGAAGGTTTTCAATCTGGACTGGAAAATTGCCAAATCCTCCATGTCCATCGGTATGGGGCCTTTCCTTATGAACTGCGCCAGCTGCATTGTCACGATGTTCATCAACCAGCAGTTGCGCAAATACGGCGGAGACCTTTCCATCGGGGCTTACGGAATTGCCAACAGGATTACCTTCATCTTCCTTATGATTATTATGGGGCTCTGCCAGGGAATGCAGCCTATTGCGGGTTACAACTGGGGAGCCAGACAATATTCGAGAGTCAAAAAAGTCTTTGTTCTCACAGCTTCATGGGCAAGTCTGGTTACACTCTTGTGCTGGATTGCAAGCGTATTCTTCCCTGAAGCCATGGTAAGGATATTCACTTCCGAGCCCGAACTGATAAGCCGGGCCACCTACGGTCTGAGGCACCTCAACGCCGTGGTGTTCATAGTGGGATTCTGCATGGTTGCGGGCAACTTCTTCCAGTGTCTGGGAATGGTGAAGACCAGCATCTTCCTTTCCCTGACCCGCCAGCTGCTCATCCTTGTACCTCTGCTCTACCTGCTCCCTGTCAAGTTCGAGGAACTGGGCGTGTGGTTGAGCTTCCCTATCTCCGACAGCGTGTCCCTGGTGATTTCAGCCCTCTGCATTGCCTCGCTGTTCAGAAAATTCAACAAATTAAAAGACGGTGACGATGCATCCTCTCTGGGTGCAGCCATTTAAGAACATGGAACAAAAGCACATAATTATCAACATCGGGCGTCAGTTCGGCAGCTGCGGCAAAGCCGTTGCCGACGAATTGGGACGCAGACTGGGAATCCCCGTTTACGACAGGGAACTGCTCAGCGAGGCCGCAAAGAAAAGCGGCTTCCGCCAGGACCTCTTTGAATCGAGCGACGAAAGACACCGCTTCTGGGCCTTCGGAGCCGGGCTCAACGACAGCGAGCTTTTCAAGATTCAGAGCGACACCATACGCTCCATAGCCGAAAAGGGCTCGGCCATCTTCGTGGGCAGGGCATCGGACTATGTTCTCAGGGATATGAAATGTATCGACGTGTTCATCAGCGCCCCTTACGAGACGAGAGTGGCCAGGATGAAGGAGGAGCTGGGCATTTCTCAGAAAGATGCCGAATACCTGGTGCTGCGCAAGGACCGCGAAAGGCAGGACTACTACAACTTCTTCACCTTCACCGAATGGGGAGTGGCCTCGAACTATGACCTATGCATAAATTCGGCCATCCTCGGAGTTCAGGGGACGGCCGAAATGATAATCGAATTCGGTAAGCGTACGGGCCTTATCTAGGCTATTTCGCACACATCACTGCTGCTGCAATGGAATTGAGCTTGGTCTCGGCGCTGTCGGCGCGGGACACGAGCAGGCAAGGTGCACTGGTTCCTACAAGGAAACCGCCCTGCTTCACATCCTTGCAGAGCTTGGAGTTGCTCTTCCAGAAGACATTGGCCGATTCGATATTAGGGAAGAGGAGACAGTCGGCATCGCCGGCAACCTGGCTCTTGAGTCCCTTTATCTGAACCGATTCTTCGTCTATTGCCACGTCGAGAGCGAGAGGGCCGTCGCCGAGGCACTTGCCGAGCTGGCCCCTGTCGGCCATCTTGGAGAGCATTGCAGCCTCTATGCAGGCAGGCATGGAGTCCATCATCTGTTCCGATGCCGCGATGAATGCAATTTTAGGGCAGTCGATGCCGAAAGACTTGGCAGCATTGAGCAGGAAGCCGGAAATCTTTACCTTCTGGCGGAACTCCGGAGCAGGAACCACTGCCATATCGCTTATGAACATAAGCTTGTGATAATTCGGATTCTCGATAATTCCAACGTGGCTGAGAAGGCCCTTCGGAGGGAGAAGTCCGCATTCCTTGTTGAGGATGGCGCGCAAGAATTTGTCTGTGGAGCAGAGGCCTTTCATAAGAACGTCGCCCTGCTTGTCGTGAACAAGCTGCACAGCCTTGGCAACGGCAGCAAGTTCAACAGGCTCGTCCACAATCTCGAATTTGGAAATGTCGAAGCCCTGTGCAGAGCATACTGACTCGATCTTTGCGCGGTCGCCAACCAGAGTGGCGCTCACAAAACCCATCTCCACTGCCTTGTAGGCAGCTTCTATACTGTGTTCGTCCACACCCCAGGCAACTACCAACTTCTTGCAGATGTTCTTTGCCTTGAGTTCGGTAAAGAGTTCGGAAAAATTACTGATCATATCTCTTATTGTTTTTGTGTCAATCTCATTGTGTCAATTGCAATCATAAGTTCCTCATCGGTAGGGATGGAAGCGACAAGGGCAGAGGAGCGCTCCGAAGAAATGATGCACTCTCCCTTTGCAGCTTCGTTCTTGTCGTGATCCACCTCAATGCCCATAAAGGCGAAGTTCTTGATCACATCTTCCCTCAGCCAAGGATTGTTTTCGGCTATGCCGGCAGTGAAGACAATAAGGTCCACGCCACCCAGCTCTGCAATATATGCTGCAACAAGCTTCATGATGTCGAGCACGGTCTTGTCCCTTACCAGCTGGGCACGCTCATCGCCCTGCTCGCTGTAGCCCACAACATCGCGCATATCGCTGCTCTTCCCGCAAAGCCCGATGAAGCCTGACTTCTTGTTGAGGATGTCCGTCATCTGGTCCGGAGTGAGATTCTCCTTCTTCATTATATAAGGAACTATATTGGCGTCGATAATTCCGCAGCGGGTTCCCATTATCATTCCCTCAAGAGGGGTGAAACCCATGGAGGTGTCTATGCACTTGCCGTTCTTTATTGCGGTAACGGAGCTGCCGTTTCCGATGTGGCAGGTGATTATGCGGCTGTTCTCAAGATCGAGCCCGGCCACCTTGGCACCTCTCATGCTCACATATTTGTGGGAGGTTCCGTGAGCACCGTAGCGGCGCACGCGGTATTTTTCGTAATACTCGTATGGAAGAGCGTACATATAGTTCTTCGGAGCCATTGTCTGGTGGAAAGCTGTATCGAAGACAACAACCTGTGGCACGTCCTTGAGCACGGCCTGCATGGCCCTGATTCCCAGAATATGGGCAGGATTGTGGAGAGGAGCGAAGTCGCAGCAGATCTGGATTTTTTCCATCACGTCTTCGTCAACAATCACCGAGCCCTGGAAGAAATCGGCACCCTGCACTATTCTGTGACCAACTGCGTCGATTTCGGAGAAGCTTCCGATTACTCCGCATTCAGGGTCTGTGAGCACGGCGAGCACAATTTTCATTCCCTCGGTATGGTCCGGAACGGGACCCACCTTCACAACCGGCTCTTTTCCAGTAGGTTTATGTGTAATTTTACTGTCCGGAAGGGCAATTTTCTCAAGATTTCCTTTTGCAAGAAGAGAGTAGTCCTCTTCGCTGCGCATATCCAGAAGTTGGTACTTGATGGACGAACTTCCACAATTTATAACGAGTATTTTCATAACGGCGCAAATTTAGCAAAAAAAAGAGTATCTTAGCACAAAATACTTGACTATGGAACGCTTCGATTATCTTTTTTTGACCCTTCCCTTTGTAGCCGGAACCGCCCTTGCCTCCCTGTGCCCCGAAATGGCCTTTGCAGGTGCTCTTGTCTGCTGTTTCCTGCTGCCCGCAGCCTTTGTGCTGCTGTTGAAAAAAGGCCAAAGGAGCCTTGCCATACCCCTCCTGTTCCTGTGCGGCATGCTTGTCTGCTGGACCTCTCAACTGCTGCCCATCAGAAGGGAAATCCCTTTCGCGGAGCAGATGCTTCAAGCATTGAGAAACACAATAGGCTCGCTTCCTCTGGAAGGGGAACAGAGCTCCAATCTGCTGCTGGCCCTGCTGAGCGGGCAGAAGGACGCCCTGCCCCGGGACATCCGGACCAACTTCACAAAGAGCGGCGCCGCCCATCTGCTGGCCTTGTCGGGGCTGCATCTGGGAATTGTCGCGGCCTTTTTCAAGGCAAGCCTTTTCTTTTTGGGCCGATCCCCCGCCGCCAAAGCTGCACGCAACTGCCTGGTAATTGCCGCATCGGGCCTATATACAATGATTTGCGGGGCTTCCCCTTCCCTTGTGAGAGCATTCATTTTCGTGCTCTTCCACTGCCTCGGGGAATTGCTGCCCTCCAGGCGCTGCGAGCCTGTTCCCGTGCTCTGTTACGCAGCCTGTTTCCAATTGGCAGCCAATCCATCGGTAATCAGCTCCCTTTCCTTTCAGCTCTCCTACGCGGCCTGTATGGGGATTGTTCTGCTGTTTGGGCGCCTGAAAGCCTTCTATCCCGACGAGAAAGGCAGCATTGCAGCAGCCGTATGGACTTCCATTTCAATGTCCCTGAGTTGCCAGGCCTTCACGGCTCCGCTGGTATGGCTGCGCTTCGGGACCCTGCCCAAATACTTTCTGCTCACCAATCTGCTGGCTCTGCCGCTCTGCTCTCTTCTTGTAAATATGAGCATAATTGCTCTGCTGCTTTTGCCTTTGCCGGGACTATGCGGCTTTATGTGCCGCATTGTGGACAGGCTGGCGCTCTGGCTGCTGCAATGTCTTGAAATCATTGCCGGAATGTAAATTTTTGCATGGATTGAGGAGCAAGGGCTCAAGGTTTGCGCACCGCCGCGGGCCAACTATGTGCACGGGGCCTGGGACCAGGACAATCCCGCCGACTGGCTCACTGTGATTCAGATTCCTGTTGAGTAGTCATCAGAGCTGGCAAGGTGACTTAGGAAGAGGCGTGCCCGGGCAGGAGTCATGGAACGGCGGCGGGCGTAGTCGTCGATGGCGGCACGGCTGAGCTGGCGGATTTCCGGATAGCCTGCCGCCGGGTGCGCGAAAACGAAGCCGCAGATGGAGGCATCGGGAATCATCGCAAAGCTCTCGGTAAACTGGATTTCGAGCCTGTCGCTCTGAGGCAGGAGTTCCATGATATCGCGCTTGAGACTGTGGTCCGGGCAGCTGTAGTAGCCGGCCGCCGGCTTCACAAGTTTTGCTCCGGTGCCGGAAAGATGCGGCTGCAATTCTGCATCTATCCAGGACGATGCGGCCTCGGCCAGGGTGACTTTCACGGATCTCAGCAGCATGGGCTCATATACGGCAGCGCACTGGGCGCAGTTGCAGTGGGCAATGCGGGTGTGCACGCTGATGGCAAAGACTCCGAAAGGAGAGCCCTTGGCCGCCCTGTCCTCCGTAAGGTAGTCGGCAAGGCAGAGACGCTCTCCCCTCTCCTGCCTCAGCATCGGAAGACGCCTGCCTTCGAAGATGATGTCGTCGCCCTCCCTATGAGCTTCGAAGAACTTGACTGCCAGTCTTATAGAAAGAGCATCGGTATCGCGAAGATGCTGGATGAGCTGCTCGGCATCGGCCTTGAGGGAGGCATCGTACTTGACTCCCCAGATGGCGAAGAACATGCGCCAGTCGAAATGCTTCAAAGCCTGCTCCAGAGGCAGTTCCATAAATGGGATATCCTCAAGGAGCTTTCCCCTGAGGAACGATTCCTGCGGGAAGTGCTTTGCCTCTGCAACATCCTCCTGCACGCGCGACTTTTTTGCAAGAGCCCGGAGCTCGGCCTGCTTTTGATGCTCCTGCTCTTCGAAGGACTCGCGGTCCATCATACAGCGCTTGGCCATTACCGCGCTGGCCGATGCGTCCGCCCCGTAGAACACGTGAGGGTAGAGCGGCGCCAGTTTTACGGCAGTATGCAGGGCCGATGCGCTCGCCCCGCCGACAAAAAGCGGAGTGCTGAGCCCGCGGGCACTCATCTCGCGGCAAAGCTCCTCCATCTGGAAAAGCGAAGGCGTGATGAGTCCGCTCACCCCTATGATGTCGGCCCCGATTTCTGCAGCCTTGTCGAGGATGTCCTCGCGAGGCACCATGACCCCGAGGTCGGTGACTTCAAAACCATTGCAGGACAGCACTATGGCTGTGATGTTCTTTCCTATGTCGTGCACATCGCCCTTCACGGTAGCTATAAGGAACTTCGGCTTGGATACCGTAGAAGAAGTGTCAGACGCCTCCATATAAGGAGCCAGAATGTCTATGGCTTCGCGCATTATACGGGCCGATTTCACCACCTGCGGAAGGAACATGCGGCCTGCGCCGAAGTTGTCGCCTACGGTCTGCATTCCCTCCATCAGAGGTCCCTCGATAACGGCAACGGCACTGCCCAGAATTTCAAGGCAGGACAGCACATCCTGCTGCAGGGTATCGGTTCGGCCCTTGACCAGTGCGGCAGAAAGTCTCTGCTTCGGGTCGGAGGCTTCTCCAGACGGAGCGCTGCCCGAAGAACTCCGGGCAGCCGATGCGGCAGCCTCCATCACCTCCTGGGCCTTGGCAATGAGGGCTTCGGTTGCGTGGGGGCATCGGTCGAGAATGACATCTTCCACTTTCCGGAGCATATCAGGCTCAATCTCGCTATAGACCTGGAGCATGGAAGGGTTCACGATGCCCATATCCAGGCCGGCAGCCGTGGCGTGGTAGAGGAAAGCCGAATGCATTGCCTCGCGCACGGCATTGTTGCCGCGGAAGGCAAAGGAGAGGTTGGAAATGCCGCCCGAAGTGCGCACTCCCGGCAGATGGGTCTTTATCCAGCGCACTGCTTCTATGAAATCCACTCCATAGCGCCTATGCTCCTCGATTCCCGTTCCCACGGAGAGCACGTTCACGTCGAATATGATGTCGCGCGGCAGGATTCCGGCCTTTTGGGAAAGCAGTCGGTAGGCCCTTTCACAAATCTCGATCTTCCTGCCGTAGCTTGTAGCCTGGCCCTCTTCATCGAAGGCCATCACAATCATCGCAGCACCCAAGCGCTTGATTTCCTGCGCTTTTTCAAGGAAAAGCGCTTCTCCGTCTTTCAGAGAGATGGAATTGACAATGCACTTGCCCTGGGCGTTCTTGAGACCTTCGAGCACGGCCTTCCAATCGGATGAATCGACCATTATTGCGGCCTTGGCAACGGCCGGGTCGTTAGAGATGTGCCTGAGGAAAGTACGCATCTGCAGCGGCGCATCCAGCATTGCATCGTCCATATTCACGTCGATGACGGAGGCCCCGCCTTCTATCTGGCCGGCGGCAATCTGCAGCGCCTGCTCGTATTCTCCGGCAGCGATGAGGCGGGCGAATTTCCGCGATCCGGCAACGTTGGTGCGCTCGCCTATATTGGTGAAATTGTTGTGCTCACTATCTATTGCCACAGCCTCCAATCCGCTCACGTAGAGCACTTTGTCATTGGAGGGAGGGAGCTTGCGCACCGGGCAGCGGCCAAGGGCGCGGGCAATTGCGGCAATGTGTTCGGGAGTGGTTCCGCAGCAGCCTCCCGCTATGTTGAGAATGCCCTTTGCGGCCATGGCCTGCATCTGCTCTGCCATTTGGGAGGGACTCTGGTCGTACTCCCCCATCTCGTTGGGCAAGCCGGCGTTGGGGTAACAGAGTACCCTGCAGGCGGCAAAGCGGGCCAAATCCTCCACCAGAGGGCTGAGTTCCTGCGCTCCGAGCGAGCAGTTGAGCCCGAAAGCCCAAAGCCTGCCGTGCTCCACGCTGCGGTAGAACGCCTCGATGGTCTGTCCGGTGAGAGTGCGTCCACTGCGGTCGCCGACCGATACCGACACTGCCACAGGCAGTCCGATTCCGAGTTTGTCCATTGCGTAGAGCGCCGCCTTGACATTGAGCGCATCGAAACAGGTCTCGATGAGGATGATATCCGCCCCGCCTCGGGCAAGGGCCTCTATCTGCTCGCCGTAAACCTGCACCATGGCGTCGAAATCGTATTTTCTGAAGGCCGGGTCGTTAATGTCCGATGCGAGCGAGAGCGATTTCCCGGTGGGGCCCACGCTGCCTGCAACCAGCACTTCGCGCCCGGCGCGGTCGGCAGCCCGGCGTGCGATTCGGGCCGCTTCGAAGGCCATTTCGGCCGCCTTGTCCTGCAGTCCGTATTCTTCCTGGCCTATGCGGTTGGCTCCGAAGCTGTTGGTCTCGATGATATCGGCTCCGGCTGCAATGTAGGCTTCGTGCACGGCCTGCACTGCATCGGGATTGCTGAGGTTGAGGGTCTCGAAATTGGAGCAGCCGGGGAAGCGCGCCTGAAGCTGCGTTCCCATTGCGCCGTCGAGCAAAAGTATTCTGTCTGTGCAGTTTAGAAGCATTCTTTGATTACGCCGATGATATTGTCCGATTTGCCCATCGTGTAAAAATGCACGGCCGGCACTCCGTGGGACAGGAGGTCTTTGGTCTGCATCAGGGCCCATTCCCTGCCTATTTCGTAGCAGGCTGCCTTGTCGTCCTTGTGGGCTTCGAGTTCCGAGCTGAGTTCGAGAGGAATGTTGATAGAAAAGGCTTCCGGCAGCAGTGTCAGCTGGCGGTACGATGTTATCGGCTTGAGTCCCGGAATTATCGGGACTTCTATCCCGGCTTCGCGCGCCAGTTCTACGAACTTGTAGAACAGTGAGTTGTCGAAGAACATCTGGGTTATGATATAATCGGCTCCGGCTTCCACTTTTTCTTTCAGGCGGGCAATGTCGGTTTCGAGGTTGGGGGCTTCGAAGTGTTTTTCGGGATATGCGCCCACTCCGATGCAGAGGTCTTTCGTGGCGGCTTCTTTTCTTATGTCGGCCACGAGCTGCGAGGCGTAGCTGTAGCCTCCGGGCTCTGGGGTGAAGCGTTTTTCTCCGAGCAGGCAATCTCCGCGGAGGGCCATTATGTTCTCCACGCCGAGATAGCGGAAGTCGGAGAGTTCGTAGAAGAGCTGCTCGCGGCTTGCGCCGGCGCAGATGATGTGGGGTACCACTTCAACTTTGAATTCGTCCATTATGGAGGCGCATACTGCGGTTTGGCTCACGCTGCGGCGCTGGAGTCTGCGGCTGTAGCTGCCGTCGGCCTGCGGAACGTAGATATATTCGTCGCGATGGTTGGTGACGTTGATGTATGGAGGTTTGAACTCCATCAGGGGACGTATGTTGTCGAGCAGTTCGGCTCTGGTCATTGTCCTTTGGGGCGGGACCACTTCGAGGGAGACGAACTGTTTGCTGTTGCTGAGAATTTCGCTGATTTTCATTATCTGCAAAGTAATGAATTTTTCCCGAAATTATCAAACGATGGGAAGACTCTTGCAGTGTTGAGGCACACAGGGTTTTGCACCTGAGCCTGGATTTCTTGGAGTGTTGATAACTTTTTAAAGAATCCCCGCCACAGTACACTGAGACGGGGAAGAATTTTTGGAAAAATTTTCAACAGAGTTTTAAACGGAAAGAAGGAGGTTTCGGCTACTTGAACAGGTCTACCGGATTCATGCTCAGGAAGTCTTCCGCTTTCATTCCGCCGTCACCAACAACCAGTGCAAGGTAGGGTTTGTACTGGGCCTTGAACTCGTCCAGTCCTTTATTACCGGAATCTGAATTACTTTTGACTTCAATTGCGATAACCTTGCCCTTCTTCTCCAGGACATAATCGACCTCAGTACCAGGATCGGTTCTCCAATAGTACACCTTGTAATCACCGACATAAGCATAGCTCATGATATGAGCACCAATAGCAGACTCGAACAATCGTCCCCAAAGTGAACGGTCTTGAACGGCATCGGCAAAAGATTTCTCGCAATAAATATTCTTCAGGGCATTGTTATATACCTGATGCTTGGGGACGCTGTTTTTCTTGCGTGCCAAATCTACGGCATACTTATTTAGTCCACATACAAGCCCGGCCTGTGAGAGAAGATTTAGATATCCAGCTATTGTTGTTGTGTTGCCGGCGTCCTGCAGCTGACCAATCATCTTGGTTAAGGATAATTCCTTTCCAGAATATGCGGCAGAGAGTTCAAAGGTCTGCCGGAGCAGAGCTGGTTTAGCAATCTTTTCGTTGACTAGGATGTCTTTATTGATGGTGGCATCGACAATGGCACCGGTGATGTAATCACGCCAGCGGTCTTCATCGCCAATTAATTCCGCGATTCCTGGATAGGCTCCGTAGTAAATGAATTGATCCAGAGTGAAGCCGAAAGCATCGCGCATTTCTGCGAAGGACCAGTGGGAAAGAATGATTCGCTCGAAGCGGCCTTCCAAACTGTCAGAGAGGCCTTTGTCCAGCATCACGCGGGAGGACCCCAGGAGAATGACTTTGAGGTTTACATCATAAAAGGTGTCAGTGTCCCATTCCTTTTTGACTACCTCACTCCAGCCTATGATCTTCTGTATCTCATCAATGACAAGGATGAGTTCCTTCAAGCCCTCCACACGCATCTTGGCTCGGGCGGCATTCCAGCAATCACTGATCCAACTAAGCTGGGTTGCAGGGACGGCATCGGCAGGATAGAAGACGAAAGGGATGTCTAAAGCATTGACGACTTGCTTCATTAGTGTGGACTTACCAACCTGACGTGGGCCCATAATTACTTGAATGAAACGCCGTTTTTCCCGCATCCTGGATAATAAAGTATGATATTGTTTCCTCTGATACATAATGTGTTATATCGTTTGTTTAAATTTTACTCAATACACTGCGCAAATTTACTCAATGGATTTGTGATTTGCAAATCTTTTAATCTTTTCCTCCGAGCGCCTTCTCCATGGCGTCCATGGCGTCGGTTTTGGCCTTTTCGGCCATGTCTATGTATGGCCATTGTGCAGAAAAAGAAACTCTGCACAACTGAAGGGATGAAGATTTGTCATAAATAAATTACGCACAAGTCATCAAAACCTGTGCGTAAATTTGTGCGCAAATTGTGTAACTAATTGAAACACAATGTAAACTGTGGAGATGGAGGGACTCGAACCCTCGTCCAAACATAATATCCAATAGTTTTCTACACGCTTATTCTTCCTTTGCTTGTCGGAAGAGATCTGCCGGAAGACGGGCCAATCTCAACTTAGTCCTTGAATCTTGGCGGGCTTTAGGGACATCCACCCGTGCATCCGCTTTGAATGATACCCCATATACCGTGCATAAGCGGCGAAAAACGCGGCGGGATATACGTCAGTGCCGCAGCCTTGGCGGCTCTGATTAATGCTCAATCTCTTGGAGACTAGCAAGCGTATGAATAATTGTAGTTGCCTACTAATTTTTTGTAAACTGGGATTTACGAGAGGGCTTACAACTCTCGACGTGCTTGCTACCGTTTACGATGCTGTCAAAACCAAAACATCCCCGGTAATTTATAAGCCGCGATTGGAAAAGCTCCTTTCCGCAGTTGCCTTGTTCACTGCCGAAAGGCTGGCTTTTCGTGTGCGGCCGGCCTTTCCGCAGCTTCTTTGTGTCTTGCCTTCAGCTTTGGTGGCGGCCTGTATTTCCACTGCAACAATCGTTCCTATATAGTCGCAGGAGAAATCCACATTCATTTCTTTATCATAAAAACTCAGCGATATTGTGTAAACATCACCCTTTTTGTCAATTGCCAACCATCCTCCCTCATCTTCCGGAGCATAGAGGATGTCAAATGTGCCATCCTGATTCTCCCTTCCATAATAGGTTCCATAGACCACATCGTCCGAAAAATACAAAGGATGGAGCATATTTTTGTATTTGGTTGTATAGAAATCCTTCGGAATGTCATACGATCCAACAGGAACCTGCGTTCCTACAACACTTGTGGTCCACTCGATAGACAGGAACTCATTCGGCTTGTCTGCGTTATCGAGGAAAAGGTTCCATGTACTCGCGCCGATTCCCCAAACATCACCTTCGTAGCGGGCACTGATTCCGCCGATGCGATTGAACACCACTTCCTTTGCTTCCAGTTCCTGGCTTCGGTCGACAATGCTCAACGGGCCGATGTAGTAGTAATCGTAATCATCATAGCCCGATTCTATCTCTAGAGAGAAGTAATACTGTCCTCCTCTTCGGCTGATGAGCAGTTTCGCATCATCCAGAGGGGAGAGAGAATAATTCTCACTGTTGCTCTGACGATATAAATAAGTATTGCCCCAATTGATTACCTCATCAAGAGCAGATTCAGGATAGCCACTGATATCCACGCCCTTGTCTAGCAGGTCGTCCCTTACGGTCCAAGGAGTAGACGGTACTATTCCGGCAGCATTGTGATTTCTGTTTCCAATATAATATGTTCCCACCGGAAGTTCATTCTTCGAACCTCCAACGGTAAGAAGGTCTATTGAAACTTCCTCTCCGTAGCCAATGAACTTATTGCTTACAGGGTCGATTTTGCCAATCTGGAAAAGGAGTATGAAATTGTTGTAACCACTTCCGTAATAATCTCCAAAGAAATCGGCCGATACCCTCAGCCCCTCTGTGAGTTGGTCGTCTATGTCCTGGTCCGGACCCTGACCGATGGGACCGTGAATTTTGACGTGACAGGCACTAACGGCCGCAACGCAAAGGCTTGCACAAACAAGCCGCATAAACTTGAAAACTCTCATAATCACTTGTATTTTTACATCAAAAGATGCCTTTGCAGGATTATTCGTTGCATACTGACAAAGGACCTTGATTGTGTTGTCGGAGCAAATTTAAAAAATATTTGAAAAAAATGCAGAAATATTTTTGCAATTAAAAAAATTGTGCTACCTTTGCAATCCCAAACAACGCGGGACCACTAATCGGGAGCTTAGCTCAGTTGGTTCAGAGCGTCTGCCTTACAAGCAGAGGGTCGGGGGTTCGACTCCCTCAGCTCCCACCAAAGAGGATGACCAAACGGCCATCCTCTTTTTTTTGCAACTAATCGGGAACCAATCTTTATAATATTCTGTAAATCATAAAAATACAGGATCATGTCCAAAACCCTGTGTTTGAGATTCTAATTGGAAAAGAGTTAGTACC
>CAMGFA010000005.1 GCA_946055165.1 uncultured Bacteroidales bacterium | reverse complement strand
CCTCTTCAGACTTCAGAATATCTACGCCTAAACACATACTTTTGGACTTGATCCGAAATAAAGATACTCTAGGATTTCGTGGCCTGTGACCACTTAATTCGTATATCGGCTGCCCTTTCGTGAGCGAGCTCACGACGGGTAGCCGATATACGAATTTTGCATCGCTGTCGCGATGCAAAATCCTGGAGTATCTTTATTTTTCTCGCGGAAAGACAGGGATTCGAACCCTGGAACCGCTTTGGGCGGTCACACGCTTTCCAGACGTGCCTCTTCAGCCACTCGAGCATCTTTCCAATGGGAGTGCAAAGATAAGAATAATTTTTTAATTATCTGCAATACGCCTGAGCAACTTTGGATAGAGAATTGTGAAACAAGCTCCTCCAAGATGGTAGCTACGGCTGTATGAAATAGTGGCACCGCATTTCTGCAATATGCTCTTGCAGATGGAAAGTCCCAGTCCGCTTCCTGCATCCTTGGTTGTGAATTTAGGGGTGAAAAGCTTGTTGACATTCCCGGCATCGACTCCCGGACCGTTGTCTTCCACAACCACTTCGTAGAAAGCCGGGTCGCTGCCATTGCGCAGGCTCACGAAAATCTGAGGCGAGGCAAGCTTCTCACAAGCCTGCACGGCATTGTTCAACAGGTTCACAACCACACGGATAAGCTGCGGCCGCGGAGCCTGAACCATCGCCTGCTGCAAACCGAGATATTCAAAGCTGATGTTACTGTGGGACTCATACAGAGACAGCTCCTCCCTGAGTAGCAGGTCAAGGTCGAGTTCCACAGGATCTTCCGTATAGAGTTTCGCAAAATCACTGAACTGGTTGGCGGTCTCGGTGAGTATGTCTATGTGCTCCAAAAGCACATTGGACATTGAGTCGAACTTCTGCGGCCAGCTCGGATCGTCATTGGCCTTAAGCCTTTGGACACGCTGTATCTGCAGACGCATAGGCGTGAGCGGATTCTTGATTTCGTGAGCAACGTTGCGCGCCATCTCGCTCCAGGCCTTGTCACGCTCAGCCTGGGCCAGGGCATTGCGGCTCTCGCTCAAATCGTCCACCATCCTGTTGTAGGAATTCACAAGATAAGCCACCTCGTCATCGGAGTACTTGGAGTTGTAAACGAGCTTGTCCACATCGCCGGAGCGCATCTTCATGGCAAGATTGCTCAAAGGCTTGAGAGTCCGGTCGATAGAGTACGATACGAGCATTATGGACACGATAAGCAGTATGATGAACACCACAATCACGGAGAAGGAGTGCATCACGGCATCGAAGCGGTACTCTCTGCCTCCTTCCATATAAGGAGAGGAGAAGATGGCCGATACGTTTCCGGACGAATCGAGGATAGGGGCATAGAGCATGTACACCGAGCGGTGGTTTATCTTCTTCGGCTGAATGCAGTGGCCTTCATTGAGATAAGTGAGGTGGTAATAAGGAGTGGCATCGAGCCTGTAGCCGAGGATGTTCTGGTTGTGCAGCTCAGGAGCCGTGCTCAAAAGCACCTTTCCGTCGGGGCTGTAGAGTGAAATGTCCGATCCGCTGTTGTCCCCCACCCTTCGCAGCAGTTCCATTGTCTCGCGCGAGGTCAGCTCCTCTGAAGAAGAACTGCGCAGCGAAGACTGCAGCTGGAAGCGAATGGAGTTCACCTTGTCGGCCATCATCCTCTGTGCAGTGTTGTTGTTGCGGTCATAGACAAAGCTCACGCTCACGAGAACCAGGATGGCCATAGTAATGAGCAGCGATGCAATCACCAGCAGGGTAAGCGTACGCTTGAAATGGCTCTTTTCGAAGATGAAAAGTTTGTGTCTGCGCCGGCGTAGCGGCATGAGGCAGAAGAACAGCACCAGAGCCACCAGCACAACACCTATGATTCTGATGCCAGCCTGCACCTCAGGCCGGGAGATTGCGATATATTCGTCCTCCCCGACCATGGAGATGAAGTGCATATAGCCGGAGCTGATAAAATATATGTCATGGCCCGATGCGAACTGCTTGTCGAGCGCATCGGTAAGTTTCGTTGGATAGGCGAAATTGCCCTTGAAGTATTTGCGCTCCCCGCCGCTGTACATCGCATAGGAATAGCGTGCCGGGATGTCGCCTTGTGCTCTGGCGTGAAGCATACCGGCCAGAGAGTTCTTGTTCGGGTATTTGGGCTCGAGGATGATATAGACCGATCCGATTCTGCCGTTGTTGGCATAGAACTGATAAGCAGCTACATAGCGACAGCGCTGCTCGGCAAGGGGAGCAAAGAAGAAACGCGAGCCGTTCTCTATCCTCACACCCTCATCAAAGCCCAGTTTGGAACGGCTGCCGCCCACCTGAACATGCACATCGTAGATGTTCAGAAACATGGAGAAGTACCTGTCCATCAAGCGGGAACGGGCCTCCTGCGCATACTGCTCCCCTTCCAGGGCTCTGGCCACCACCTCGTCTCGCGAAATCTGACGCTCCACGCGGGTAAGATGAGTTTCGAGGGCGTAGTCACGGGTATTCGAGAGGTTTTCGGCCCAGGACGATGCCACAAGCCTCTCGCGCTGGAAACTTACGGTGGATATGATGGAAAAGACGTATATGCTTGCAACAAGAGAGAAAACTATGCTCGGTCCCAGGTTGAAAATCGAAAATTTTCTGCGAAAAATCTTCAGCAAGGCAGGCTGAAGCAATTCAATAAGTATGGCCAACGAAACCAGCAGCTGAATAATGGAGACATAAACCACAAAAGTGGCAAAATTCAGACTCCACAACATATGCAGCTGGAGGGTGATATGAGTATAGAGCACCACACTGAAAACCTCCATATAGACCAGCCAGATAAAGAAACAGATGAAGGAAATATCGAGCACGGAAGCCAATACCCTCGAGGCTTTGGTCTTGAGAGAATACCACAGGCGCTTGCGGACAAAGAACAGACTGAGGCAGGTGGTAAAAATGAAGAAGTTTCCGACCAGCAGCAAAATAACGGGATAAAGTTCACTGCTTACTTTGGACAGGAAACTGTAGGTCACAAAGGAGCCCGCAAAACAGATGAGGATTACAACAAAGGCATGTCTGAGGCTCGGCTTATGGTAAAGCCATATGAGAAAAGATACTATCAAAAATAAAAAGCCCAGCCAGGCCAAATGTGCCGGCATAGGACTCTTGACCGATATCGAATTGGAGGCCAGTTTGAAGAGGCTTCTTCCATTTAGACTGACAGGCAGGCCCTCGGAAGAATTGAGTCTGAAGATGGTATAGTCGGAATCGAGATGGAGCTGCCCGTTCTCGCTCAAAAGCAAGGCTGCCACAAGCTTGACATTGTCCCTTTGGGACATCTTCACAAGATAGTTTATCCCGGAATAGGAATAGAGTTCATAGTCGGGGCCAACATAATAAAGACTGCTATGATTACGGCTCAGGTATTCATCGTAACTCAGCGGAAGTTGTCCGTTCCAGGCACTCAGGTGGTCGGAAGTGTAGCGGTAGAGGACCATATCCTTGGGGAGGTCAGCCGTAAAGAGGTAATCGTCGTCCCTTTCGAGGGCAATCTCAATGATTTTGTCCAGCTTCTGCGTACGCTTTTCGATGGCTTTCTCAACAAGCAGGACATCATACTCCTGGTTACCTGTTTTTAAAGGCAGCAGAACGGAGGCAAGAAAAAGTACTCCCGCAAGTACAAAAAGGACAATGTTTATCCAGTATTTCTTCATTCGTGATGATAGGCCTCGCCTTTGATTATGGTGCAGGCCCGGTAAAGCTGTTCAACAAAAATCGTGCGAACCATCTGGTGGGAGAAGGTCATGCGTGAAAGGGAAATGAGGGAGGCCGCCCTGTCATATACTTCCTGCGAAAAGCCGTAGGCCCCTCCGATAACAAAGACGAGATTCCCGGCTCCCCGGGCCATTTTCTTCTCGAGAAAAGCTGCGAACTCCACGGAACGGAATTCCTTGCCCCGCTCGTCGAGGAGGATGAGCTCATCGGCCGGAGAAAGATTCTTGAGTATGAGCTTGCCCTCGGCAGTCTTGATCTGCTCGTGGGAAAGGGAGCCCACGTTCTTGAGCTGGGGCATTTCCTTTGTCTCGAAGGGCAAATAATGGCGAAGCCTGGAAGAATATACCTCCAGGCCCTCGCTCACCCATTTGATATCTGTCTTTCCGACAGTGAGTAGTACTATTTTCAAAATTATACTCTCTGGCCGTATGCACGGTCGCTTGTATTCACTGTGATTACGTCTCCCTGGTTGATGAAGAGAGGAACCATAATCTTTGCTCCGGTCTCGAGGGTAACCTCCTTGAGAGCCGATGTGGAAGCGGTATTTCCCTTCACTGCAGGCTCGGCATAGGTAACTTCGAGAGTTACATAGGTAGGGAGCTCACAGGTGAGGCAGCGCTCCTCGTCTCCGGTGACGAACATCATCTCCACGTGCTGTCCTTCTTTCATAAGGTCGGCGTTGTCCACAACCTCCTTAGGAAGCTTGATCTGCTCGTAGGTCTCCTCGTGCATGAAATTGAAACCGTCGTCCTCAGCGTAAAGGAACTGATATGGGCGGCGCTCCACATCGATGGTCTCGATTTTTGCACCGGCTGTGAATGTGTTCTCGAGGATGCGTCCGTTTTCAAGATTGCGGAGTTTGGTCTTCACGAAAGCAGGGCCTTTGCCCGGTTTCACATGCTGGAACCAAACAATCATACAAGGTTTTTCGTTAAACTTCAGATAAAGTCCGTTTTTAAAATCAGCTGTTGTTGCCATAAAAATATTTATTGTTAATTGTTAATCTTAAAATCCTGCAAATATAATAAATTACTGCAAATTGGCAATATACCCGGCTACCTGTTCCAACAGCCAGCGAGGGGTGGAAGTGGCTCCGCTTATGCCCACGCAATCCTCAGCCCTGAACCAGGAAGGCTGGATCTCCCCTATTCCTCCCACCTGGTAGGAGCGGATATTGCAGCTTTTGCACAGGCTGCTTAGCACCTTGCCGTTGGAGCTGGATTTGCCGCTCACGAAGACAATGGCATCGTGGCTGCGGGCAAACTCCTCAAGCTGCCTGTAACGGCCGGCTACCTGGCGGCAAATGGTGTTGTGAACCACCAGTTGCGGCAATTTGGCGCTGAGCATAGTGCAAATCCTCTCGTACTCCACAGGACTCATTGTGGTCTGGGAGAAAATTTCGCAATGTCCTTCGGGACAGTCATCCTCAAGCATGGAGAGGGCATCGGCCATATTCTCGATCACCCGCACCCTGCGTCCTTCCACCTGGCCCACTAGGCCCAGAACCTCGGGATGGCCGCGCTTGCCGTAGATGATGATTTCGCCACCTGCTTCACGAATGGCTTTCTGAATGCCGAGAACAACTCCGCAAGTACAGTCTATGATATTGAATCCCAATTTCTTGAGCGTATCGTAAGTGGAAGGCGGCTGGCCGTGAGCACGGATGAGGATGCTTTCACCGTGGGCCGAGCCTATTTCGTAGATATCTTCGAAATCGAGAGCCACAAGGCCCAGATTCGAAAGACGTTTGATTTCATACTCATTGTGTACTATCTCCCCAAGAGAGTAAAGCGGCTTGCCCTGGTTGGCCCGCAGGAAACTCTCCGCATTGCCTATGGCGCGAATCACTCCTGCGCAGAAGCCGGCATTCGGGTCAATTTCTACTTTTATCATATCGGTCGGTTTTAGTCATACAAGAGGAAGCGCCCGCGTATGAGGCCTTTCACCCATTCCACCTCCTCCTTGAGGGTCATATCGGAATTGTCGAGAAGAAAGGAGTCCTCCGCCCTTGCAAGCGGAGATGTTTCGCGATGCGAATCTATATAGTCCCGCTCCTTCAGATTAGCCTTAACCTCTTCCAAATCAGGGTTCTGTCCCTTGGCAAGAAGCTCATCGTAGCGCCTGCGTGCACGCACCTGCTCGCTTGCGGTCATGAAGATTTTTATCTGGGCATCGGGAAATACGGTGGTTCCGATGTCGCGTCCGTCCATCACCACCCTGCCGCAAGAGGCAAAACGGTGCAGCAGACAATCGACCCAACTGCGGATATAAGGGACTGTGGCAATGGGACTTACCTGGGACGATACCTTCATGCTCCTTATTTCCTTCTCAATGCAGCGCTCCCCAATGAAGCAGCTGTTGTCGGAGCTGAAATGCAGATCCAAAGTCTGGAGAGCCTGCTCCAGCTCGGGGGAAATCACATTGTCGGCAGTGATATAGCCCTGTTCCTGGGCAAAAAGGGTTACACCCCTGTACAAGGCACCGGAATCGAGATAGAGAAAATCCAGTTCCTTTGCCAAAAGCTTGGCAAAAGAACTCTTCCCCGTGGATGAATAGCCGTCTATGGCTATGATTATATCTGGACTTGTCATACGAAATCTATGATGTTCTTTTCGCTGATCTGAGCATCGCCGAGGATGAGCAGACGTTCCACCACATTCCTGAGCTCGCGGATGTTGCCTTTCCAGCTGCGCTGCTGCAGAGCCTGCACGGCTTCAGGAGAAAATGTCTTGCGCGGCATTGCTGTCTCGCTGCATATCTGGGACACAAAATAATCTATGAGAAGAGGGATGTCCTCCTTGCGCTGGTCCAGGGATGGCACTGTGATTACAATCACGCTCAGGCGGTGGTAGAGGTCCTCACGGAAGCGCCCCTCCTCTATTTCCTTGCGCAGATCCTTGTTGGTTGCGGCAATCACACGCACATCCACCTTGATGTCCGCATCGCTGCCCACACGGCTGAGTTTGTTCTCCTGCAGCACGCGCAGGACTTTGGCCTGGGCGGCAAGAGACATATCGCCGATTTCGTCGAGGAAAAGAGTGCCGCCATCGGCCTGCTCGAACTTTCCCTTATGCTGTTTTACGGCCGATGTAAAAGAACCTTTCTCGTGTCCGAAGAGCTCGCTTTCAATCAGTTCCGAAGGAATTGCAGCGCAGTTCACCTCGATGTAAGGGGCCGTACTCCTCTCGCTTTGGGCATGGAGGCTGCGGGCCACCAGTTCCTTTCCCGAGCCGTTGGGTCCCGTGATGAGAACCCTCGCAGGAGTAGGGGCCACCTTGGCGATGATTTCGCGTATATGCTCCATCGGGGCCGATTCGCCAATCATCCTGGCTCCTCCAAAGACCTTCTTCTTGAGGATTTTGTTCTGGGAAGTGAGCACGGCCTTGTCGCCGGCGTTCTTGATGGTGATGAGTATGCGGTTCAAATCCAGAGGCTTTTCTATGAAATCGAAAGCCCCCTTCTTTATGCAATCCACAGCGGTGGAGATGTCGGCGTGGCCCGAAATCATCACGATTGCCGAATCGATGCCTTCGGCCACCAGCTTCTCCAGAAGCTCCACTCCGTCCATCCCCGGCATCTTGATATCGGAGAAAATCACGTCGTAATGAGCTTCGGTGGCCATTTTCAGGCCCTGCTTTCCATCTTCGGCAACATCGGCCACATAGCCTTCTTCACCGAGAATCTCCTTGAGGGAATTGCGTATGGCACGCTCGTCGTCAATTATGAGAATCTTCATTTTCTGCTTTTTTTAATGCAAGTGACTTTTCATAATCGGCCTGTGCCCTCTGCACGCTCACAGAGCGCTTGAGCACAAAGCCGGCACCCAGGTATTTGGTGCGCACATCCTCATCGGAAGAAAGCGCTTCAGGGGTGCCCTGCTGAAGAATGGTTCCCTCATAGAGAAGGTAGGCCCTGTCGGTAATGGCAAGGGTCTCACCCACATTATGGTCGGTTATGATTACGCCGATATTCTTGTATTTGAGCTTGGCGATAATGTACTGTATGTCCTCCACAGCGATAGGGTCAACACCGGCGAAAGGCTCGTCCAGAAGAATGAACTTGGGGTCTATGGCCAGAGCCCTGGCAATTTCGCAGCGGCGGCGCTCACCTCCGGAAAGCTGTATTCCCAGGGACTTGCGCACCTTGGAGAGATTGAACTCGCTGATAAGTTCTTCAAGACGCTGCTCTCTTTTTTCCTTTGGCACTCCTTTCATCTCCATAACGGAAATGATGTTGTCTTCGACAGACATCTTTCGGAATACCGAGGCATCCTGAGGCAGATAGCCCAGTCCCATCTGTGCCCTTTTGTACATAGGCAGTTTGGTAATTTCCTGATTGTCAAGGTAAACGTGGCCGTCGTTAGGCACAATCTGGCCTGTAATCATATAGAAGCTGGTGGTCTTGCCCGCTCCGTTAGGGCCGAGAAATCCTACGATTTCGCCCTGGTTCACTTCCATCGACACACCTTTTACAACGGTGCGGATGCCATATTTCTTTACAAGATTTTCGCAACGAAGTTTCATACGCTATGAATCCAATTCAAGCTCCTTCACGAGCCTGCCCACCTCGGGATGATCTTCCATTATTACTTTTGCCTGCTCCTGCGGATGGTAAACCAGCGGTTTCACAGCTTCCTGCGGCAGGAGATCGAGCCGGATTACAACTCCTTCATTTCCGGATATCTTACGCAGCTGCTGCTGCAGACGGGACAGGAAATTGCCTTCCAGCCATTTGAGTGTGCTCTCGTTTTCGAGCTTGAGCAGCAGGATGCTGCTGTTCCCCTCATAGTGCACCTCTGTAGGGCTCACGGAGAAAATACTGGCAAAGCGCGAACTGCCCGGATTGTTGCGGCAGCTCTCTATGATTTTATTCCATGCGCCGAGGAGCTCCTCTTCAGAGAGAGGCTGTATTTCTACATCGGCCTTTGCTGAGTGTACGGCTGCACTTTCCGCCGCCTTGTTCACAAGGGACGAAAGTGACAGTCCGGGGATTCCCTTCGGCTTTTGGGCCGATGCCTGCGGCTGGCTTGCTGCCGGCTGCGGCTGCGGTGCTGTGGCCGGCTGCGGTGCCTGCGGCTGTGCTGCTTGCGGTACTGCCTGCGACTGAGCTGCTGCCGGTTGCGGCTGCGGGGCTGCTTGTGGCTGTGGGGCCTGCGGCTGGGCTACTGCTTGCTGCGGCTGCTGTGCTACTTGCGGGGCTGCCTGCTGTGGTACCTGCGGCTGGGCCACTTGCGGGGCTGCTTGTGGCTGTGGGGCCTGTGGCTGTGCTACTTGCGGAGCTGCCTGCTGCGGTGCCTGAGGCTGAGCTGCCTGCTGCTGCGGTGCTGCCGGACGGGCCTGCTGGCTTGCCTGAACTGCCGGAGCGGCGTTGATGAAGCAGAGCCTCATCAGACAGAACTCTATGTGCAATCTCTGGTTGGCCGATGCCTTATAGCCCGATTCACAGGCGTTTATGTACGAAAGGGCCGTGTAGAGGAACTTCACACTGCAGCGCTCGGCCTGCTCCTTGTATCGGGCCTTGAGAGTATCGGGAAAATCGAGCAGAGCCTCCAGACCGCCGGTACGGCTCACCAGCAAATCGCGCAAATGCTCGCCTATGGAAATCACGAAATAGAGGGCATTGAAACCCTTGCCCAGAACCTCGTCAAGAAGTTTGAGCGCAGTGGCATAGTCGCCGGCAAGGGCGGCATCCACCATCTTGAAAGAGTACTCGTAATCAAGAACATTGAGTATGCGCTGAACATCCTCCTTGCGGACCTGAGAGCCGCAGAAAGCCACTGTCTGGTCGAAAAGGGTGAGGGCATCGCGCATTGCGCCATCGGCCTTGCGGGCAATCAGATGCAGCGACTCCTGATCTATGCTCACTCCCTCCTTGGCGGCAATCCCGCTGAGATTGCGCACCATGTCTCCCACACCAATGCGGTTGAAGTCATAGGTCTGGCAACGGGAGAGTATGGTCGGTATGATTTTGTGCTTCTCCGTGGTGCAGAGAATGAAAATCGCGTGTGCAGGCGGCTCCTCAAGGGTTTTGAGAAAAGCATTGAAAGCCTGCTGCGAAAGCATGTGCACCTCGTCTATGATATAGACGCTGTACTTGCCCACCTGCGGAGGAATCTGCACCTGTTCCATCAGCAGCTTTATGTCCTCCACGCCGTTGTTGGAAGCGGCATCGAGCTCGTGGATGCAGTAGGAGCGGCCTTCCGCGAAGGAGAGACAGCTCTCGCACTGGCCGCATGGGTCCATATCGGCCGACGGGTTGGAGCAGTTGATGGCCTTTGCGAAAATTCGGGCAGTGGAGGTCTTGCCCACTCCCCTAGGGCCGCAGAAAAGATAGGCGTGCGCCAGCTGGCCCCTGAGGATGGAATTCTTCAGCGGGCGGGCGATATCGTCCTGTCCGATGAGAGTCTCAAAGGAATCGGGGCGATATTTGCGGGCCGATACTATATAATCCGACATAAATCTTCCGTTTTATCTAATCCCACAAATTTAATCAAAAATTGGAGCATACACAATTTTTGTGTAAGTTTGCACGATATGAATTCCAGAAGGCTAAAATATATACTCTGTCTGCTTCTGCTGTGCACCGGACTAGAATGTGGAGCCCAGATAAGGGTGTACACCAGAAAAGCCAGGCTCTCCGATTTCCCCGCCAAGACCACCAAAGTGGTTCTCAGCGGCTTCGACATTCTGGATGTGACCCTCCAGAACGAAATCAAGAGCCGCTGGAGGATTTCCCCCTTCGAATTCTGCAGTCCCGACGAACTGCCGGCCCTGCTCGCCAGCCCCAGGAACTATGTGCTGTACATCAGCACCGACAAAAGCGGCCTGGCCTATATGCATCTGGAAAAAGGCGGCCGAAAGGAAGGCTTCTCCAGCATGGACAACAAGCTCAAGGTGCTGAGCATACCTTTCAGCCCCTCCAATATGAGCACAGGCCGTGAGCTCAACTTCCTGCCCGCAATAATAAGCATCATACAGGCCTATGTGGAGGGCTGCCTGCTCTCCGAAAACCTCAATTACAAGGGTTTGGAAGCATACAACGGCAATCTTGGCCGATACAAACGCCGCAACATCTACATCTCCCGCGAGGATTTGAGCCCCGCCATCCCGGGACGCGACAGCCTCGAATCGAAGCTCAGCGGAATAGAATTTACCGACGAATACACCGCGGACAGCCTCTTTACAGAAGCCTCAAGGGAAGCTTTGATAGGCTTCTGCATAAAAAGCGAAAAACCCGGCCCCAAGGCCTTGAGCTACCAGTTCATAGTAAGGGCCGACAATCACGAACTCCTTTACTTCAAGAAAAACAAATACACCGAAGCCGACAAATGCGGATTCAGCAGCAAAGCTCTCAAAAAAATCCGCACAGAGCACAAATTCAAAAGATAATGATCTGTTCGAAAAGCCCTCAGGGCATATCATACGCCATAAAACAGAATTCGGAAGACGTTGCCTTCTGCTCGCTCAGCATACGCTGCGGCACCAGAGCCGAAGAAGATTTACCGGAAGGCACAGCCCATTTTTTGGAACACTGCCTTTTCAAAGGAACGAAAAAACGCAGTGCTCGCTGCATCAACAGCTGCCTTGACAGGCTGGGCGGAGAACTCAACGCCTACACCACAAAGGAAGAGATAGTCCTTCACGCAACCGTACTCAGACAAGACCTTCACACGGCAGTGGACCTGCTGCTCGACATTGCCTGCAACGCCACTTTCCCCGAAGACGAAATCGAAATAGAAAAAGGAGTGGTGCTCGACGAAATAATCTCCTACAAGGACTCCCCTGCCGAAGACATCTACGACTGCTTCGAATCCTATTTCTTCGAAGGCCATCCCCTCGGAAGACTCACCCTCGGAAACCGCAGCAGCATAGAGAAAGCCACAAGGGAAGATCTTGTATCGTTCTACAAAAAGAACTTCATCCCACAGAACATGGCCCTGAGCATTGTCTGCAAAAGCGATGAAAAGGCAGTAGAAAAAAGCCTGCTCAAGCTCTGCAGCAAATATTTCGGCCGACTAGAGCAGATTCAGGCCCCGCAGGAAAAGGAACTGGCCCCAGTGGAAAGCCGGCACTTCAGCCTGAGAATGGACAAGGGGAACCACGAATGCAACATCATTCTCGGCACTCAAGCCCCATCCCTCTACGAAGAGGAAGACAGGCTCTGCGCAGTGCTGCTGTCCAACATAATAGGTGGGCCGGCAGGAAACAGCTGCCTCAATTCCATATTGCGCGAAAAACACGGCTGGGTCTATGCCGCGGAGTGTTCCTATGTTCAGTACAGCGACTGCGGGATTATGGCCATCAGCCTGGGCTGCGACAAGGAAAACCTCGGACGCTGCCTCAAGGAGACGGGAAAAATACTGGACAGGCTCAAGAGCAAAGCACTCTCGGAACGCAGCCTCAAGGCTGCCAAAAGACAGCTGCTGGGCCAGCTGTCCATAAGCGCATGCACGGGAGAGACCCAGTGCCTTTCGATGGGAAAGAGCCTGCTGGCCTTCGGAAGGGTCATTCCCGACAGCGAAAGCATAGAGAAACTGAACAAAATAAGCCCCGAGCAGCTGCGCAGTCTCTGCTGCAGGCTCTGGGACGAAAGCAGAATATCGGAACTCATTTACATATAATCGGTTATGGAGAGTCCTCAGGACAAATACATAAGGGAGCACAGCAGCAAGCCCAACGAGGCTCTGGACTGGCTGCAGAAACAGACCAACATTCTCACCAACTACCCGCGGATGCTCTCGGGAGCAGTGCAGGGCGAATTCCTCAAACTGATGGTGGAAATAAGCGGAGCCGCAAACATACTTGAAATAGGCTGTTTCACCGGCTACTCCGCCATCTGTCTGGCCAGCGGACTCAAGGAAGGCGGCCACGTGGACACCCTCGAAATTAACGACGAACTCGAGGCTCTCTGCCTTGAGGCCTGGACAAGGGCCGGTCTTCAGGACAAAATACAGCTTCACATTGGAAATGCCCTGGACTATATGGAGCGTTTTGCGCAGGAAGGCAGGCAATACGACCTCGTGTACATCGATGCCAACAAAAGAGAATATCCCCTCTATCTCAAAGCTGTGAAGAGCCTCATCCACAGCGGCTCCATCATCCTGGCCGATGATGTTATGCTCGGAGGCAAACCTGAAGAGCTCCCTTCCCGCCCCGACAAACAAACCGCCGGCCTTCTGGAATTCAACTCAGCAGTTGTATCGGATCCGGAGCTCGAAGTAGTGATGCTTCCCCTCAGAGACGGCCTGAGCCTTATCAAAAAACTCTGAATCCGTCACAAAAATCACTGTGACGAAAATTTTTCCACCCAAAATTCGTCACAAATAAGCTGTTTTAGTCACAAAAACGCCACTTTGGTCACAAATATGGTCCATAAGTGGCATTTCTTTTCTTAAGTCTTGCACGCGCGTTACTTTTGCACCCGATTTAAACATAAAAAACAATGGCACCAGCAAAAATGAGGATAGACAATGCCTCCAACATATACCCTGCATCTCTGACCAAGCGTTACGCCTCCATTTTCAGGATGAGCGTCACTCTCACAGAGACAGTCAACGTGAATATACTGCAGCAAGCTCTCAATACCACCGTAAAAAGAATCCCCAACTTTGCGTACACTCTCAGTAACGGGGCGTTCTGGTGGTATTTGAGAAAGCTTGACAGTTTAGTAACAGTGAGTCCCTACACTCCAAACCAGGACAAAAGGGGATTCAAATTCCACGGCGGATACCTTTTCAAAGTCATGGCCGACGGCAAAAGGATTGTTCTCGACGTATTCCACGCCCTGGCCGACGGCCGCGGAGGACAGACCTTCCTTCTCACCCTTGCAGCCGAATACCTCAGAATCCGCTACAAACTGGAAGGAATAGAATACAACGATATGGTATTTGACCCTCAGGATACTCCGCACAGCTACGAAACCGAGGACTGCTTCTCCTATTTCGCCGGCAAAAAGGGAGCATTGGAGCAGAACGACCTTGCCTATCATATCCCCGGAAAGAAAATACTCTTCTCCGAGCTCAACAACGACCGCTTCGTTTTCGACTGCGAAGAGCTCAAAAAAGCAAGCAAGGAGCACTCCTGCACTGTAACGGAACTTCTCACCGCAGCAATGGTAAGCGCACTGCAGAGCGTTTACAGGCGCGACAAACGCCGCAACAGGAAAACCGGTCTCAAGGTCAGCGTGCCTGTGGATTTGAGAAAGATATTCCCCGGCAAGACCCTGCGCAACTTCTCATCCTACGTAAACCTGGGTGTGGATGTGAGCAACGGTTTCTTCGAGTTCGATGAAATACTCAACATAATCAAGTCCCAGAAACAGCATTTCTCCCTGCCTTGCGAGTTGGAAAAGAAGATTGCAGCCAACGTGGGCCTGGAAAACAACATGGCAGTGTCCGTGATTCCGCTTTTCATCAAGAAGCCTATAATAGACCTCATCTGCCGCATAAAAGGCGACCGCTACTGCTCCCAGACCCTTTCCAACCTGGGCTATGTGAAACTGCCTGCAGCAATAGAACCATATATAGAGGAAATGGACTTCATTTTAGGCCGACAGAGAGGAACCTCGGGCGCAGCAGCTGCTGTGGGATATAAAGGAAAAATATTCCTCAATTTCTCGAGGAATATTTCCGAAAATGAATTTGAAAGCTATTTCGCCGACCAGCTCAAGGAGCTGGGAGTGAATTACATCAGCCGATCCGGGCTCCATTTGCCAGAACTTCAGCCGGCGTTATAAAACGCATCTTGCCGTCGGGCTGGCGGGCCATAAGAATCATTCCCTTGGATTCTATGCCTTTGATTGTACGGGGAGCAAGGTTTGCAAGAATGCAGATCTGCTTCCCGAGCATTTCTTCCGGACTGTAATATTCGGCAATTCCCGACACTATTGTTCTGGTATCGAGGCCGGTATCTATGGTTAGCTTGAGAAGTTTGTCGGTCTTCGGAACCTTCACGGCCTCCAGCACTGTAGCCGTACGGATGTCCATTGCCTCGAAATCCTCGAAGCTTACCTCCTCCTTTTGAGGCTCAACTTTCTTTGCATCCTCTTCCTTCTCCCTCTGTATCCTTTCCTGACGCAGGCGCTCCAGGCGGTCGAGCTGTTTCTGAATCTGTTCGTCTTCTATCTTGGAGAAAAGCAGTTTGGCCTCGGAAAGGCAATGGCCTTCCTCAAGAATGTCGGTACTTCCAAGCAGATTCCAGTCGAGCGGAGAGTGGAGCATTTCGCGAAGACGTGCTGCAGCAAAAGGCGTGAATGGCTCAAAGGCAACAGCGAGATCGGCACAAAGCTGCAGGCAGATATTGAGAATGGTTCCGGTACGCTCCATATCGGTCTTCGCCACCTTCCACGGCTCAGTATCGGAAATGTACTTGTTTCCCACACGGGCCATTGACATTGCGTCCTTGAGGGCATCGCGGAAACGGTAGTTCTCTATATTGCGGTCCATGGACTCCTTGAGAAGAGGAATCTGGGCAAAAGTCTCCCTGTCCATATCGTTCATTTCCCCGCGTGCCGGCACCTTGCCGCCGAAATACTTGTGTGTGAGCACCACAGCACGATTCACGAAATTGCCGAAGATGGCAACAAGCTCGGAATTGTTGCGGGCCTGGAAATCCTTCCAGCTGAAATCGTTGTCCTTGGTCTCCGGAGCATTGGCTGTGAGCACGTAACGCAGAACATCCTGCTGTCCCGGAAAATCTTCGAGATATTCGTTGGCCCAGACCGCCCAGCCCTTGGAGGTGGAAATCTTGTCGCCTTCGAGATTGAGGAACTCGTTTGCCGGCACATTCTCCGGAAGAATGTAGCCGTCGCCATAGGCCTTGAGCATGGAAGGGAACACAATGCAGTGGAACACGATATTGTCCTTGCCAATGAAATGCACAAGCTTGGTGTCCTCACTCTTCCACCACTGCTCCCAGGTATCGGGCAGAAGCTCCTGGGTATTGGAGATATAGCCTATCGGAGCGTCGAACCAGACATAGAGCACTTTGCCTTCGGCTCCCTCTACAGGAACAGGCACGCCCCAGTCGAGGTCACGGGTCACTGCTCTCGGCTGAAGACCGCCGTCGAGCCAGCTCTTGACCTGACCATAGACATTGCTGCGCCACTCCTTGTGGCCCTCGAGTATCCACTGCCTCAGCCAGGATTCGTAATCCTGCAGCGGCAGGTACCAGTGAGTAGTCTTTTTCTTCACCGGCTCGGCTCCGCTGAGCTTGGACTTCGGATTGATAAGTTCTTCGGGGGAAAGGGTGCTTCCGCATTTCTCGCACTGGTCGCCATAAGCCCCTTCGGCTCCGCACTTAGGGCAGGTTCCCACGATGTAGCGGTCGGCCAGGAAGGTATTGGCAACAGGGTCGAAATACTGCTCGCTCTCCCTGCTTATGAACTTGCCTTCGTCGTAGAGCTTTCTGAAAAATTCCGATGCGTTCTTTGCATGGACTTCGGAAGATGTGCGGCCATAGATGTCGAAATTGATGCCGAAGCCCTTGAAGGACTCGTCTATTATATGATGGAACTCGTCCACAACCTCCTGTGGGCTGCAGCCGCGTTTGCGGGCCTGGATGGTGATAGGGACGCCGTGTTCGTCGCTTCCGCAGATGTAGAGCACTTCCTTGCCCTTGAGCCTGAGGAAACGGACATAGATGTCGGCCGGAACATATACTCCGGCCAGATGCCCGATATGTATGGGCCCGTTGGCGTAGGGCAGGGCACAGGTTACAAGAGTTCTTTTAAAATTCTTCTCCATATATCATTTATTATTGTCTTCTATCTGTTTCTTTATTTTCTGAAGGTCGGTGAGCTCCGCAAGGAGTTTCATCTGCTCCTCTATGCCGGAGGCGGCCTTGATGGCCTTCTTGAGCTCCAGAATCTGCACTTCCAGTTTTCTGCAGGCCAGCAGCACAAGACAGTGCGGCACATTCATCACCAGCCAGGTAGGGAGCACAGTCATCGAGGCCTGGAAACGGAGGCAGGTGATTTCGTATTTCTCCATCACAATATCGCCCACCGCTGCAGCAAGCTGCTGGTCCTCATCCTCCATAAAGGACTGCACAATCTGGTCGGGGCCCATGCCCTGCCTGAAAAGTGCTTCGTAACGGCTGTAAATCTTCTGATACAGGCTGTTGAGCATCTGGGGCTGGTCATCGGCCAAAGAACTGAGGATGAAATCGGCTACGCTGCGAGGCTGTTCTTCGTAGAAAGGTGAATCAACTCCGAATTCCAGAAGTTCATTTCCGAAGCGGAGCAGATACATCAGCACCTCTTCTTCCAGAGGGGCCAGCAACTTGTTTTCGAAAAGTACAGGTCCCGAACTTTCCTGCGAGGGACTGTTCTGGGAAGAAGGCTGAACGGGATTGTTGTCCCTTACATATTTCGGGGCACTCTGCCTTTCCATGGTCTCCCTTCTGGTCTTGGCTATGCGCTCGAACAGAATGCCGCTGTCCAGGTCGAACTTCCTGGCGCATTCCTGCACACATACCGAACGCTTCACAGGATCGGAAATCTTGGCTATGGTATCGGCTATCTCATTGATTTTCTCCGCCCTGCGCAGAGGGTCCCTGCCGGCTTCGGCCATAAGCCTGCCGGACTTGAAACTTATGAAATCCTCCTCGTTTTCAGCGATATAGGCCTGAAATTCTTCCAAAGTGTGCTTACCGCCGAAGCTGTCGGGGTCCTCCCCTTCCGGCAGCAGCACTATCCTCACGTTCATGTCCTCCTCCAGAACCATATCCGTACCCCTGAGGGCGGCCTTGATTCCGGCGCCGTCGCCGTCGTACATTATGGTGATGTTGTTGGTGAACTTGCGGATGAGGCGGATTTGCTCCGAAGTGAGCGAAGTGCCGCAGGAAGCCACAACGTTCTTGATACCAAGCTGATGGAGGGTTATCACATCTATGTTTCCCTCGACGAGGTAGCACTTGTCGAGCCGGGAAATCTCCGTTTTCGCGAAGTAAATGCCCAGCAGGGCCTTGCTCTTGGTATAGATTTCCGATTCCGGCGAGTTCACATATTTGGCCGGATTGTCCTTGTCGAGCGCCCTGCCCGAAAAGGCTATCACCCTGCCCGATACAGAATGGATAGGGAACATCACCCTCTCGCGGAAACGGTCCGTAAGAGTGCCGTCATCGTGCCGGATAGTAAGACCCGTCTCCACAAGGTATTCCTCCTTGAGACCGGCTGCAAGGGCGGCATCGGTAAATGTCCTCCGGCCCGACGGGGCCCAGCCCAGGCCTTCCGAGGCAATGGTGCTGTCTTCGAGGCGGCGCTTGTGGTAATAGCTCATAGCCACGGCGCGTCCTTCCGGGGTGGAGAGCTGGCTCACGAAGAACTTCTGGGCGAACTCACTCACAATCAACAGGGATTCGTGTTTCTGACGCGAGATTATCTCCTCCGCGCTGAGTTCCTCCTCGCGGACTTCAATGTGGTATTTGCGTGCGATGTATTTGAGGGCATCGCTATAGGAGCAATGCTCGTATTCCATTACAAAACCCACGGCCGATCCGCTCTTTCCGCAACCGAAGCATTTGTATATGCCCTTGGCCGGGGACACGTGAAAGGAAGGGGTTTTCTCATTGTGGAAAGGGCAGCAGGCCACGAAACCGCTTCCGCGACGCTTGAGCGTCACGAAATCGGAAATCACCTCCTCGATTTTTGCGGCATCCTGTATCTGCTGTACTGTCTCACGTGGAATCATAGGGCTGCAAAGATAGTCAATTATGAGGCAACTTCACACAGGAATTTGAGCCTTACCAGACGGATTTCTTTTTCTTCGTAGTCCGAGCCCAGGTCCTGGAGAGCCTGTTCAAGGGAGTCGGACTGGGCTTCGTGGCGGAAATAATCGAAAAGCTCGTCCACTATCTCCTTGTCCACCTGAGTGTTGATGTAGTAGTTGAGATTAAGTTTGAGGCCCGATGCCACAATGGATTCTATTTCGTCGTAAAGATCGTCCAGAAGAATGTCCAGCGAGCGGGCTATGTCCTCAAGAGGAAGCCGGCGGTCTATCTGGCTTATGATTTTTATCTTCTTGTCGTTCTTGCCTGCAGTGGTCTTGACCACATAATCGTCGGGACGCTCTATCTCCTTTTCCTCCACATATTTGGCAATGAGTTTCACGAACTCCTCCCCATATTTGCGGGCCTTTCCTTCGCCCACTCCCTGGCAGTTCTTGAGTTCGTCTATGGTAACAGGATAGAGGATGGACATGTCATCCAGAGCCGGGTCTCCGAATATTATCCACGGCTGGAGGCCGAGTTTGTGTCCCATATCCCTGCGCAGGTCCTTGAGTATGGCAAGCAGTTCGGCATCGCCCGATCCGCCGCGCATGGCAGCAAGACTTGCGCCCTGTTCATCGTCTTCCTCATCGGTTTCCACAGCAGAGAACTGCCTGTCCTCCACCAGATTGAGCGGCCAGGAATTCTCGAGGAAGCTCTTGCCCAGCATAGTGACATAAATGAGCCCGTAGGTCTCTATCTCCTTGTCCAGCAGGTGCTCGAGCAAGCCCTGATGGATGACCGTAGCCCAGAACTTGTCACCGTGTGCGCTGCCGGCCCCGAAATACTGGTTCTTGTCGTGCTTGTAACTCTTAACCAATGCAGTGTCGTTCCCTGCGAGGATGGCGGCAAGATGCTCTATCTTGAAATGCTCCTTGAGCGAAAGGATGAGCCTTATGACCAGTTTCATCTCCGCCTGCCCGTCGAACACCGCCTTAGGATGCAGACAGTTGTCGCAGAGTCCGCAATTGTCTTTTGTAAAGTCCTCGCCGAAATAGCCGAGGAGCAGTTTCCTGCGGCACTGGCTGGACTCGGCGTAGTTCACCACCTCGGAAAGCAGCTGCTTGTGG
The DNA here is from genome assembly GCA_946055165.1 of uncultured Bacteroidales bacterium. Taxonomy (GTDB): domain Bacteria; phylum Bacteroidota; class Bacteroidia; order Bacteroidales; family UBA932; genus Cryptobacteroides. The sequence continues at coordinate 42,827 of CAMGFA010000005.1, read as the reverse complement.
ATTTCCTGCTCGGCCACAGGCTTGCCCTGCATGAATTTCTCGAGCTTCTGGATGTCCTTGTAGCTGTAATAGGTGATGCACATTCCCTCCTGGCCGTCGCGCCCGGCGCGGCCTGTCTCCTGATAATAGCCCTCGACGCTCTTCGGGATGTCGTAGTGAATGACAAAACGGATGTCCGGCTTGTCGATTCCCATACCGAAGGCAATGGTGGCCACAATCACGTTCACTTCCTCCATAAGGAACTTGTCCTGGTTCTCGGCCCGGGTTTTGGAATCGAGCCCAGCGTGATAAGGCAAGGCCCTTATCCCGTTGATTTGCAGGAACTCCGCCATTTCTTCCACCTTGCGGCGGCTCAGGCAATAGACTATGCCCGACTTCCCCGGATGCTGGCGGATGAAACGGACGATGTCTTTTTCGGCATCGGTCTTGTCCTTTACCTCATAGTAGAGGTTGGGTCTATTGAAGGAGGATTTGAAAACCACAGCCTCGGGAATGTTCAGGGTCTTGAGAATGTCGCTCTGGACCTTTGGAGTTGCTGTAGCCGTAAGAGCTATAATAGGGGCACGGCCGATATCCTCCACTATAGGGCGGATACGCCTGTATTCCGGACGGAAGTCGTGCCCCCACTCTGAAATGCAATGAGCTTCATCCACCGCATAGAAGGAAATCTTGATTTTCCTCAAAAAGGCCACGTTCTCCCCCTTGGTAAGGGATTCGGGTGCCACGTAGAGAATTTTGGTGCGCCCGCTGCGCAGGTCCTCCTTGACTTCGTCGATCTGGCTCTTGTTGAGGGAGGAGTTCAGGAAATGGGCCACACTTTCATTTTCGGAGACAAAGCCCCTTATGGCATCGACCTGGTTCTTCATCAGGGCGATAAGCGGCGAAATCACTATGGCCGTGCCCTCCATAAGAAGGGCCGGAAGCTGATAGCAAAGCGATTTGCCACCGCCAGTGGGCATAAGCACAAAGCAGTCGTTGCCTTCGCAGAGTGTCCTGATTATTTCCTCCTGCTCTCCCTTGAAGGAGTCGTAACCGAAAAATCCTTTGAGAGTCCTGTGGATGTCGGCGGATGAAACTTTCATAAAATGCTGTTGTTAAAAGGTGTGAATAGCAAGGCCCGAACGCAGCTTTGGCTCGAACCAGGTTGTTTTAGGCGGCATTATGTCCCCGTTGTCGGCAATGTCGGCAATCTGCTCCATTGTCACAGGATAGAGGGCAAAGGCGACCTTCATTTCGCCGCTGTCCACCCTGCGCTTGAGCTCCTCCAGACCGCGGATGCCTCCCACGAAGTCTATGCGGCTGTCGGTACGCAAATCCTTGATTCCGAGAATGTCGTCGAGCACATATTTGGAGAGTATGCTCACATCGAGCTTGCCGATGAGGTCGGCCTTGCAATAGGTGTCCGGACGGGCGCGCAGCTCGTACCACTTGCCCTCGAGATACATCGAATAGCAGTGCAGCTCCTCGGGATGATAAATCTCCTCACCCTTGCAGCAGACATCGAAATGCTCGCCCAAAAGGCCGATGAGCTGAGTAGGCTGCAGACCGTTAAGGTCCTTGACTACACGGTTATAGTCCAGCACCTTGAGCTGGTCCTCAGGGAAGCATACTGCCATAAAGTAGTTGTATTCCTCATCTCCGGTGTGTGCCGGGTTCTGGGCGGCCCTTTCGGCACCAACCCTTGCGGCAGCGGCACTGCGGTGATGGCCGTCGGCAATATAGAAGGCCGGAACTTCCGTTTCGAAAAGACGGCCGATTCTTTCTATAAGGGCATCGTCGCTGATGACCCAGAACTTGTGGCCGAAGCCGTTCTCATCGGTGAAGTCGTACTCGCACTCCCCTTTCGCACAGTCGAGAAGAATCTGTTCCAACTCGGCGTGATGGCGGAAAGCGAAGAACACAGGCTCGATATTGGCGCTCTGTATGCGCACATGGACCATACGGTCATCCTCCTTGTCCTTGCGGGTGAGTTCGTGCTTTTTGATGCGGCCCTCCACATAATCCTGGGCGTGGGCGCAGAGCACAAAGCCGTACTGGGTGCGGCTGCCCATAGTCTGGGCATAGACATAATAGCAAGGCTTGCCGTCCCTGACGAGCCAGGAATTCTGCTGCCAGAGCTTGAAATTGGCAACTGCCTTATCGTAAACGAGAGGGTCGTCGTCCTTGAGCATGGGCTCGAAGTCGATTTCCGGTTTTGTAATGTGTAGCAGGGACTTCTCCCCTGCCATTGCCTTTGCCTCCTCGGAATTGAGGACATCATAAGGCGGAGCGGCTACTTCCGTAACCAGGTCCTTCGGCGGACGAATGGCCGCAAATGGTCTTACTCTCATTTGTTTACCTGAAATTTAGTGTTACCTGTCGCAAAATAATCTGCTATCTGGCGTGCAGCTGCAAGCCCGGCATTGATATTGGCCTCGGCGGTCTGGGCACCCATTTTCTTCGGCGTGGCGAAGACCCTGAGAGGGAAACGCTCGAGAAGCCTCTGATAGTTGTCCGGAGCAACATCAGTGATGTATTTGAGGTCCGGCCTGTCCTCGAGAGCCTTCTCCAGCCCGGCCTCGTCGATAACCTCCTTGCGGGCGGTGTTTACCAGTGTGGCACCCTTAGGCATTGAGGTAATGAGCTCATAGCCAATGGAGCCGATGGTCTGCGGGGTGGCAGGAATGTGCACACTCACAAAATCACAGCCAGAATAGAGTTCCTTGAGCTCGGCAACAGGCTCTGCGCCACCGGCCTCTATCTGCTCTGCACTGAGGAAAGGATCTATGGCCTTTACCTTCATCCCCAGAGCTTTGGCTTTGGCGCCGACAAGACGGCCCACATTTCCGAAGGCCTGGATGCCAATGGTCTTTCCGGAGATTTCGCTGCCGGTCGCAGGGGTGAACTGCCCCCTTGAAATGTAAATCATCATTGCAATGGCGAGTTCGGCAACAGCGTTGGAGTTCTGTCCAGGAGTGTTCATCACAACCACACCTGCCTGCTTTGCAGCCTGCAGGTCCACGTTGTCGTAACCGGCGCCGGCTCTGACCACAATCTTGAGCTGCGGAGCTGCAGCAATTACCTCTGCATCGACCTTGTCACTGCGGATAATAATGGCCTGTACGTCCTTCACAGCCTCAAGAAGCTGTTCTTTGCCTTCGTATTTCTCGAGAAGAGCCATTTCGTGACCCTGTGAAACGAGAATTTCCTTGATGCCATCGACCGCCTTGGCGGCGAAAGGCTTCTGTGTAGCCAATAAGACTTTCATTTCGTTTTAATTATATGGTATGTTGTTTTTCAAATTCCTGCATACAGGCAACCAGAGCTTCCACATCCTCCTGGGTGCAGGCATTGTAGATGCTGGCGCGGAAACCGCCCACACTGCGGTGACCCTTGATTCCTATCATGCCCTGAGACTTGGCAAAGGCGAAGAACTCGTCCTGAAGGTCTTCCCTGCCCTCTGCCATGATGAAGCAGACGTTCATGATGGAACGGTCCTCGACTGCGGCAGTGCCCCTGAAGAGGGAGTTGCGGTCGATTTCGGCATAGAGAGTGTCGGCCTTCTTGCGGTTGATCTTGTAAATGGCCTCAACTCCACCCTGTTCCTTAACCCACTTGAGGGTTTCATTCATTACGAAGATGGAGAATACAGGAGGGGTATTGAACATGGACTCCTTGTCGATATGGGTGCGGAGGTCGAGCATTGTAGGGATATAACGGCTCACTTTTCCGAGAGCACTCTTCTTTACAATGGCGAAGGTCACACCGGCAGGACCCACATTCTTCTGGGCGCCGCCGTAAATCATCGTATATTTGCTCACATCCACCGGACGGCTCATGATGTCGGAAGACATATCGGCAATGAGAGGAACCGGAGAATCGATATCCTCGTGGATTTCGGTTCCGTAGATGGTATTGTTGGTTGTGATATGGAAATAATCCACATCCTTCGGAATCTCATATCCTTTTGGAACATAGGAGTAGTTCTTGTCTGCAGAGCTGGCAAGGGCATAGGCTTCTCCCAGTCCTTTTGCCTCCTTGAGGGCCTTGTGCGCCCACACACCGGTGTCGAGATATGCAGCCTTGTGCTCGAGGAAGTTCATTGCCACATAAAGGAACTCCATAGATGCTCCGGAAGCAAGGAACACCACTTCGTAGTCTTCAGGAATGTGGAGAAGCTCTTTCCAGAGGGCACGGGTTTCGTCCATCACGGCTTCCCATTCCTTGGTGCGGTGGGAAATGCAGAGAAGAGATACGCCTGTTCCGGCGAAATTGTCGATTGCAGCCTTGGCGCGGTCCAGCACCTGCTGGGGAAGAAGGCAGGGGCCGGCATTGAAAACGTGGATTTTGCTCATATTTTTGGTGTTAAATAATTTCGTACTTAAAATTAGGAATATTTTTGGACCTATCCAAAAAATCTTGCTCCAAAGACAGACGCACTCTGCATTCGAGACTGCATTCCATATCGAAGAGCTGCTTTCTCTGGGGCAGTTCCATGTCTTTTACAAGTTTCATCACATCGGGCAGGGAAGAATAGCCGAAAGACAGCCTGTACCAGTGTCCTGCAATTTTCGACACTCTCACCGCCTTGTCAATGGCATCGCGGCTTGCCGCCTTGTACGCGCCGATGAGCCCGGGGACGCCGAGCTTTATGCCTCCGAAATAGCGCACGACAATAATGGCGACATCGCTGAGGCCGGCACTGTCGATCTGCCCCAGGATGGGACGTCCTGCACTGCCGGCGGGTTCGCCGTCGTCGCTGGCCCGATAGCGTGCGCCGTCGTGGCCGATGCGGTAGGCCAGGCAATGATGCCGGGCATCGTGATAGTCACGCCGCGCCTTTTCCAGAAGTTCCTTCACCTGCTCCTCGCTCTCCACGGGGTAGGCCAGAGCTATGAATCGGCTCTTCTGCTCCTTGTAAAGTCCCTCCACAGGAGCCTCTATGGAAAAATATTCATCAGAAACTGAATTCATACACTTCAAATTTAATAATTCTTTTTTATCTTCGCGGCATGATTTTTCAATTTCGTGTAACACTCCCCGGAATCAAGGGATTCTACAGAATCTACAAGGTAAATTCTGCCAATACTTTTTATGAGTTCCACAAGCAGTTGCAGGCCGATCTGCTCTTTCCGGCAGACCAGCCCATCCTTTTCAAAGCCTTGAATGAAACCGGGCAGGTGCTTGCCCGATACGCGCTCCTGGACCTGGGCTTCGGCGCCGTGGACGATGTCACCACGGGCTCGGCAGTGGAGTCCGGAGCAAAGTCATTCGAGTACTTCTACGACATCCAGTCCCGCAAGAAAATCATCATCACTTTGGAGGGCAGCGAGGACAACAATTCTGTGCTTGTGCCTACTCTGGACACAAACGACATCAAAGGTCCGGAACCTGCCGCCTTCGACAACGGCTATGTAGCCTTCGAAGACATGCCGCCGGAGCGGCGCAGGCTGCCGGGTGAACGCAACATCGATCTGGAGGAAGATGACGATGATGACGAGGACGATGAAGACGATGAAGAGGAAGACGACGATGAAGACGGCAAGGTAATCTATTCAGACAACGAATAATCGGGCTATTTTTGCGCCCGAAAAACCTTCCGTATATGGAAAACACAGACTTAAGTACAATTCAGCAAATCCGCCAAAAACAGGCCGACTTTTTTGCCGCAGGCAGCACCCTCGATTTGGAATTCCGCAAGGAAGCCCTGAAAAAACTCCGGAAAGCCCTTCTCGACTGGGAGAAAGCTCTGAGCGATGCCCTCTGGAAAGACCTTCACAAATCCTACGAAGAAGGCTACATCTGCGAACTCAGCATCGTCCTGTCGGAAATCCGCAATCATCTGCACCATCTCAAAAGCTGGGCAAAACCCCAAAAGGTGGGAACTCCAATAAAGATGTTCGCTGCAAGCAGCCGCATAATGAGCCAGCCGCTCGGCAACACCCTCATCATCGCACCTTGGAACTACCCTGTGCAACTGCTGCTCAATCCCCTTGTGGGAGCCATTTCTGCCGGCTGCACGGCAGTGCTCAAACCTTCACCCTACACTCCTGAAGTGAGCAGGACGATGAGCGAGATGATTGCCGCCACCTTCCCCGAGGACTACATTGCCGTAGTCAAGGGGAACAGGGATGTGAACCAGGCCCTTCTGAATCTGCGCTGGGACCTCATCTTCTTCACCGGCAGCCCTTCGCTCGGGCGCAAGGTGATGGCCGCAGCAGCGCAGAATCTTACACCTGTGATTCTCGAACTTGGAGGGAAGAGCCCCTGCATCATAGACAAGGACGCCGACATTGCAAAAGCCGCCAGGAGAGTGGCCTGGGGCAAGTGCCTCAACTCGGGCCAGACCTGCATTGCGCCCGATTACCTGCTTGTGCACGAAGATATCAAGACAGCTTTCCTCGGGGAACTTTCCAAGCAGTTCAACCTTCTGTACAACAGCGACATCAAAAACAGCAGGCACTTTGTGCGCATTGTGAACGACAGGGCCTTCGAGCGCCTGCAGGGCTACCTCGACAATGGGGAAGTGATTTACGGTGGGGACTGTGACCCTTCAGACCGCTTCTTCTCCCCTACCATTTTGGACAATGTTCCGGCCGATGCCCCGGTAATGCAGGAGGAGATTTTCGGGCCGATTTTCCCGGTCCAGAGTTTCTCCAGTCTGGATTCGGCCATTGAATTTATCAACAGACGCGAAAGACCGCTTGCCCTTTACTACTACGGGAAGAAAGACGGCGAAATCCTTCGAAGGACCTGGTCGGGAGGCTGCTGCATCAACGACTGCATTATGCACATAGCCAACGAAAACCTGCCTTTCGGCGGAGTGGGCAATTCCGGTCTGGGTTCCTACCACGGAAAGCTGAGTTTCGATGCCTTCTCGCACAAGAGGGCGGTGGTAAAGAGCTCCACCCTCATTGACACGCCGTTCCGCTATATGCCTTACAAATGGTTCAAACTCGTTAAAAAACTATTGTAAGTATATGGCTTCCAAAGAATTGAACTACGCTCTCATAAGCGGCGCAGCTTCAGGCATGGGCCGTATCTATGCCCAGAGGCTGGCCGCCATGGGCTATGGCCTCGCACTTGTGGACATCAATGCCGAAGGGCTCGAAAGTCTCAAAAACGAACTTCACCTGCCAGAGGAAAGGATTGTCTGCATCGTCCAGGACCTCTCGAAAAGCGAGGCTGCCGCAAATATCCACGCCGCCCTCGAAGGCAGGCCGGTGGACATTCTCATCAACAATGCCGGAATGATTTTCACCACCACCATCCCGCAGACGCCACCCGGGAAGCTGAACACAATGCTTATGCTGCACTGCAACACTCCCCTGCTGCTGTGCAGGATGTTCGTTCCGGAGATGATGGAAAGGGGCTGCGGATATATTCTCAACATCTCCTCAATTTGCGCCTGGATGCATTGGCCGGCCATAGGGATGTACGGCAACACCAAGGCCTTCGTGAAGAACTACTCCCGTTCGCTCAGAATCGAGACCAGAGGCAGCGGTGTGAGCGTGAGCACGGTCTGCTTCGGCGCGGTGGACACCCCACTTTTCGGCTTCAGCGAGAAAATCAGGCGGCTGATGCTGAAAACAGGCATTATGATAAGCCCGGAGAAAGCCGTGGACAAAGCCCTCAAGGCCATGTTCAAAAGAAGGAAGAACCTGACCCCCGGTTTCCTGAACAAAATGGCCACAATAATAGCACCCCTCCTTTCGGAAAGGTGCCTGTCTTATCTGCTGAAGAAATTCGGACATCTGCTGCATTAGGCAGCCCCGCCCGATGCTTCGCGTATTTCTTTGAGCCTGCTCTGGATTTCAGCCATCTTCTTGTTAGTGAGCGGATATATGCTCAGGAAGAAGAGCGATATCGCAGCCACTGCCGCCGGCACGAAGCTCATCAGGTAGCGGACCCAGAGGATGGCCGTATCGGTCTGTACGGCAACGCTTTCCGTGCAATAGCCAACTGCCGCGAGGATAGCTGTTACGGCCGATCCGCCTATGGCACCTCCGAACTTCTGGGCCATTGATGAGGAGGAGAAGATGAGTCCGGTGGAAGATGTCTTGAACTTAAGCTCGGCAAAATCGGAAATATCGGCATACATACTCCAAACCAAAGGTGACACTATTCCGGTGAGCACCGAAATCAGGCACTGGAGCAGGAGCATCGTAAGATAACCGCTGGAGTTGAGCGGAATGAAGAAGAATACGCAGCTGAGCACGATGAGCAGCACAAGGCAGCCCATGAAAGTGCTTTTCTTGCCTATATTGCGGGTGATGGCAGGCGTGAGCGACACTCCCAGCATATTGGCAACCTCTCCCACAGCGAAGAACATGCCCGCATAGAAAAGGAACTGGAAGGAAAAGATCTTGATCTGGGCATCGGCCCCGACAACGGAAGCGAAGAAGAACGGGCCGGCGGTGTAACGCACGGAGTTGAAAAGATTGAAGAAGAGCACGCCGCCAAGAAGTATCCACCACGGAGCGTTCTTGAACAGGCTCTTGAGGTCGGAGCCCACGGAGCTCTTCTTCTCCACGGCTTTCACTGTTTCGCGGGTGAGGCGGAAGCAGAGGTAGAAGAGCACTGCACAGCAAATGGCCACAACAATCATCGCACTCTGCCAGGATTTAGGATCGTTCACACCCAAATCCTTGCCCTGCAGGCTGTTGAAGAAACGGCACAGAGGCTCCCAACCGGCCAGAACTATGAAACTGCCGCCATAGGCGAAGAACATTCGGAAAGAGGAGAAGACCGTTTTCTCGTCGGAATCGTCGGTCATCACACCCAGCATAGCACCGTAAGGCACATTGATGGCAGTATAGACCGTCATCATCAGGATGTAGGTCACATAGGCCCAGATGCGCTTACCTTCGTAGGAGATGTCCGGAGTGGTGAAAAGCAGCACTCCCACAAGGGCGAATGGAATCGCAATCCACAGAAGATAAGGACGATAGCGGCCCCAGCGGGTATTGGTGCGGTCGGCCAGAATGCCCATCATAGGATCGGACACGGCATCCCAGACGCGGGTGATGAGCATAAGGAAGGTGGCGTCCACAAGCGAAAGGCCGAAAATGGTGGAATAGAAGAAAGGAAGGTAGGCTGTGAAGATTTTCCAGAACATCGAGGAGGACATATCTCCCAGGCCATAACCTATTTTACGGATGAGCGGGGCCTTGGCCCCTTTTGTTTCTGACATAGTATTGGTTATTATTTTTTTGCAATATAACAAAACGAAGGAAAAATCCCGCCTAAAGGGCGAGATTTCTGTCAATCAGTTCATTCAGACGACGTACCGTCTCCCCTGTGCGGAGGCCGTCGGGCTGCGTGTGAAGGCAGTAGTCCAGCAAGCGGTCCACACTGGAGCGGGCCACGTGCAGGCGGGTATCGGACGATGCGTAATAAATGAGCACAGTTCCGTCGTCGTCGCAGATCCAGCCGTTGGAGAAGAGCACATTCATCACGTCGCCCACGAACTCATCCCCTTCCGGAGCCATAAAGAAACCTGCCGGTTCGGCAATCACGCGGGTAGGATCGTCAAGAGCAGTCATATACATATAGAGCACATAGCGCAGTCCGCTGGCACAGCCGCGCACACCGTGGGCCAGATGCAGCCAACCCTGCGGGGTCTTGATAGGGTGCGGGCCCTCGCCGTTCTTAACTTCCTTGACTGTGTGGTAGTGCCTCAGGTTGATGATTTTCTCCTCCCTGATTACGGCCTTCTCCATGCTGTCCACCAGAGCCCAGCCAATGCCTCCGCCGCTGCCGGCATCGATGAAGCCGTCCTGAGGGCGGGTGTAGAGCGCATACTTGCCGTCCACAAATTCAGGATGGAGCACCACATTGCGCTGCTGACTGGCCGATTCAATATCCGGGAGCCTCTGCCAGTTCACGAAATCCTTTGTGCGGGCCACACCTGCTGAGGCAACAGCTGAGGACAAATCCCCTTCCGGAGCCTGGGGGTCCTTGCGCTCCACACAGAAAATGCCATAAATCCAGCCGTCTTCGTGAGCCGTCAGACGCATGTCGTAGATGTTCGTTGCGGGCTCTCCCCATTCAGGCATAGTCACAGGATAGTCCCAGAAGCGGAAATTATCCACCCCATTCGGGCTCTCTGCCACAGCAAAGAAAGACTTGCGGTCGGCAGCCTCCACCCTCACTACAAGTATATAGCGTCCCTGCCATTTTACAGCTCCACTATTGAATGCAGCGTGAATGCCGAAACGCTCCATCAGATATGGATTGGTCTGGGGATTGAGATCATAGCGCCAGAAAAGAGGGGAATGTTCGCCTGTCAGTACAGGATATGTAAACCTTTCATATACACCGTTTCCCTCAATGGAAATGTTTTTCCGACATATAAGGGCCTCGTGCTCCTTTTCAAGCCGGAGGAGTCTTTGTTCAAAATTCATATTTATGTTTATTTACACATTACTATTTCGTCTTTCTCTGTGAAAGCCACAAAGTCTGCAGCCGATGCCTGACCCGGATACGGGGCATAGAAATGGCGGGGATTGTCACAGGCATTGCGCCAGGTGAGCACATAAAGCGGACGCGACTCGGCTATTGCAGGATAAAGAGTTGACGTCCACCAGTCGGCCTGAGGGAGTCCCTCGCAGCCGGCCTCGGTAAGGGCGAAGAGTTTTCCATTGGCAGAGGCAAAATCCTTCACAAGGGAAAGAGTATGCTGCAATTCAGCGATAAAATCCCCGGCCGAAGAGTACTGGTAACAGTCAAGTCCCACAATGTCAACAATTCCGTTACCAGGGTAACGCTCCCCTATTCTTTCTGCAGTCAAGCCTCCTGCTCCCGGAGAATAACTCCATATAAGGTTCTTCAGCCCACGCTCACAACTCAAATAATTGTAAGTCATCTCCCAAAGGGCCTTGTACTGCTCCACTGTACACAAATCCTCTCCCCACCAGAACCAGCTTCCGGTGTGCTCGTGCCAAGGGCGGAAGATCAGAGGGCAGAGACTGCCGTCATCCAGGGTGAAAGTCTCGAAATAATCGGCCACATTCTTGAGCCAGCCCATAAAGAAATCGTGACGACTGCCCCCTTTCAGGATGCTGGCCACAACCTCTTTCGAACTCACATCCCAGGCATCGCCTCCTGTGAGGGGATTGCGCGGATGCCAGGAAAAAGTCACCACTCCCCCGCGGGCATAATGTTTAAGGGCCGATTCTCTGATCTGAGAGAAATAATTATTGTCGAGATTCTTTTCGTTAAGCAGTTCTATTCCGCCAAGATCCAAACCGTAAACGGCAGGCCAGGACCCGCAGACATCCTTGACGTCGGACTTTGTGTATTCCTGTTCTTCCAAAGAGACTTTCCAACTGTGACCATACAGAAGGTCGTCCTGATGCCCGTACATTATCTTGCCCTGTGCGGCAAGGTCTTCAAATTTTTTCACAAGTGCGGAAGCATTTTTATCGAAGCGCTGATTCTGTGCCGAACAGGCACAGGCAAGAGCAACAATAGCAGTGCAGTAAAGAATCCTTTTCATTATAAATCGATTGTAATATTATGCTCACCCGGTTCATAAGGGATAAAAACCTTCTTTCCGGAAGCGCTGTAATTTACTGTAATATCATATTTTGCATCCCTGAAACAACGGTGAATTCTGAAACTCTTCACATCCTTTGGCAGGGCGGGGCACAGTTCAAGGCCATCGTAGCACGGTTTGAGACCAATGAGAAAAGCGCTCACAGCATACCAATTCCAGGCGGCAGTGCCGGTAAGCCAGGAATTCTTGCCTTCTCCCGGCACCGCGGCATCCTTACCTGCAAGCATCTGGCAATAGACATAAGGTTCCACCTTGTGCAGAGCCTGGTCTTTGACAAAAGCCGGGGAAATCTTGCAATAATGCTCCCAGGCGCTCTCATTGCGGCCCTCCAGGACTTCACCGATGATGACCCAAGGATTGTTGTGGCAGAAAATTCCGGCATTTTCCTTATAGCCTTCCGGATAGGAAGAAATCTCCCCATATTCAATATAATAGCGGCTGAAAGCAGGATTGTTGAGCACAATGCCGTGTTCACAGTCAAGGAAGCGGTTTACCGAATCGAGAGCCTTTGAACAATAGCCTTTTTCCGCGCCGATGCGCGCCATAGTGCACCAGCCCTGGCTTTCGATAAAAATTTTGCCTTCTGCATTATCGCGGCTTCCAATCTTGTTGCCGAAATAGTCGTAGGCACGCAGGAACCAGTCCCCGTCCCAGCCATAGCTCTCCACAGCCTTCTCCATTGCGCCCACTTGGGCCTCAATTGCCGATGCGTCCCTGCCCAAGTATTTGAGCAATTGCGCAAACTCCTTCCCCACAACAACATAGAGGCCAGCTATCATCAACGATTCGGCCTTACTCCCGCTGCTTCTGTTCTCCGTAGTCTGGAAAGAATCGTCCGGATTGGAAGAAAAACAGTTGAGATTCAGGCAATCGTTCCAGTCGGCACGGCCTATAAGCGGCAGGCCGTGAGGTCCGAGGTGGCTGCCGGTGAAGGCGAAGCTGATGTACAAATGCTCGAGCAGACTCTTTTCGCTTCCGGGACGATTGTCAAAGCACACAGGCTCGTCCAGAATGGAGAAATCCCCCGTTTCCTTGAGATAGGCGAAGGTGCCGAAAAGCAGCCAGAGAGGATCGTCATTGAAACCCGAGCCGATGCCGTTGTTGCCCCTTTTGGTGAGCGGCTGATACTGGTGGTAGCAACTGCCGTCCTCAAACTGGGTGGCAGCAATATCGAGAATGCGCTCACGGGCCCTGTCCGGAATCTGGTGCACAAAGCCCACCAAATCCTGATTGGAGTCGCGAAAGCCCATTCCGCGGCCGATTCCGCTCTCGAAATAGCTTGCGCTGCGGCTCATATTGAAAGTAACCATACACTGGTACTGATTCCAGATGTTCACCATCCTGTCCAGTTCCGGCACTCCGCTGCTTATCTGGAATTTGCCCAGAAGGGAATCCCAATAGTCTTTGAGGGCAGCGAAGGCGGCATCGACCTTCTCGGATGTATCGAATTTGTTTACAATTTCACGAGCCTTTGTCTTGTTCAGCTTTCCATCCTCCGTAAATTTTTCGTTTTCGGAATTCTCGGCATAGCCCAAAACAAAGACGAAGTCCCTGCTCTCGCCCGGAGCAAGCTCAAGCTCAATGCAGTGCGAAGCAATAGGACTCCAGCCGTGGGCAATTGAATTGGAACAATGGCCCTCGGAAACAGCCTGAGGGCTGTCGAAACCGTTGTACATCCCCAAAAAGGCATCCCGGGATGTATCAAAAGAGTTTACAGGTGCATTGACACTGTAGAATGCATAATGATTGCGGCGTTCTCTGTATTCAGTCTTGTGATATATGACACTGCCATCCACCTCAACTTCTCCGGTAGAAAGGTTGCGCTGGAAATTCTCCATATCGGTGGCGGCATTCCAAAGACACCACTCCACAAAGGAGAAGAGAGTGAAATGCCGGCTTTCCGAACTTGTATTGCTGAGAGTGAGTTTCTGAACTTCCACACTGCAGCCAAGAGGAACGAAGAAAAGTGCAGTAGCCTGCAGTCCGTTTTTACATCCCCTAATCCGGGTATATCCCATTCCGTGTGCACACTCGTAATCATCGAGCTGCGTCTTACATGGTTTCCAGCCGGGATTCCAGATGCAGTCGCCCTCCTTTATATAGAAATAGCGGCCTCCGTCATCTGCAGGGACACTGTTGTAGCGATAACGCGTGAGCCTGCGGAATTTTGCATCCTTGTAAAAGCAGTAGCCTCCGGCAGTTGCCGAGATGAGGGAAAAGAAATCTTCTGTTCCCAAATAGTTTATCCAAGGAAAAGGGAGTTGGGGAGTAGTAATCACAAATTCCCTTTTACTGTCGTTGAAATGTCCGAATTCTTTTGACATAAGGACTCAGAATCGTTTACAGATTTGTACACTGATATTTTACTTCGGGGCCGATGAATACACGCTGTCCAAAGTATAGCTGCTGTCACGTGTAAAAGTTGCCTTTTTCATTACATCAATTACTTCCTTCGAATTGTTGATGTAATCGCCGCTGGCGTGGTCTAAGTAGCCAAAAGACTCGAGGCCTGTGGACTTGGCTCCATTGTCCCAAAGAAACATCGCAACACCATAATCTGCAGCAGCTTTGTAAACATATTCGAACCAGTATTTCTGGAAAGCGCGCTGGCGTGTATCACTTCTGTTTACACAACCGGTTTCTCCGAAATATACCGGAACATTTTTGTCCAGAAAAGCGCGTTTTACCATATCGAAGGTGTTCACTACGGATTTCTCATCGTGATAAGGGTCTTTCTTTCCGCTTGCTCCGGAATGTCCCCACTCCGTATATGCCTCATTCTGGCCAAGGGCATAGCCCGAAGGGTCGTAGTAATGAATGGCAACCATAAGTCTATGCTCCACAATATCTTGAGGCAGTTCCAGATACTTCACTGTGAGTTCAGCATTGGTACAGTAGCCCGGAATGCCGAGAAAACGCTTTGCATTCTCTCCTCCGGCAGCACGTACCGTGTTCACAAAAAGCTGGTTGAGTTCGTTGATGGCCCTGTACTGGGCTCCGCCGTCGCTTAGATTGCTGCCATAGCCCCAAGAGCCGTCGTGCAACTCATTGAAAGCCTCGAAAATCAGCCAGTCCCCTTCGTTTTTGAAACATTCGGCAATCTGCGCCCATACTGCCTTGTAACAAGCCAGAATCTGCTCCTTTGCTTCTCCTCCCTTGGAGAGCTTTAAGATATCCAGCCAGCCAGTATCGTGGTGCAGATTGATGATGGCCTTGAGACCTGCCGTTTTGGCACAGCCGGCTACTTCGGCCACTCTGGCAAGCCAGGCCTGGTCGAGGATGTAGTCCGGAGCCTCTCCTATATGTCCGCTCCAGGTCACAGGAATGCGCACGCTGCCGAAACCCTTGTTCTTGAGGCTTTTGAAAGTCGTTTGGGTACAAAGGGGGTTGCCCCAGGCAGTTTCGGAAGATACTCCATTGTTTATAGCATCGAGCTGGTTTCCGAGGTTCCATCCCAGACCCAAGCTCCTCACAGTTGCCAGAGCCTCGTTGTCCTGGACAGGACCTGGCTCATACGCTTTCTGCTCAATGGTGAAGCTCTTCTTTTCATCTCCACAGACAATGCTGTAAACAAAACTGCGACTTTGCACATCTTCATTCGGGTCAACAGTGAATCTGGAGCTGGTCTTACCCCCGGCAAAAGCCGAAGAACTCACCTTGCACCAGGAACAGTTGCCCACTATGTAAACTTTTTGGGAAGATTTGATTTCAAGGGTCTTTTCTCCCCCTTCACTTTCAAAAAGGAAGGAATCGGCGCTCAAAGTCAGAGGCTCTCCGCTGGATGAGCCGGAATTGTCGTCAGGAGCCGGATTGCAGGCTGCCGCAGAAAGCAAGGCCCAGCTCAAAAGTAACTTATACATTTTTCTCATATCTTGGTTTCAATCTTTTGTCCATTGTATTCAATGTCCCTGGTCTTGGGATGTGCCCCTTCAAGCACAAGCCTGAAACTCCGGCTCTGCTTCATTCCCGGGTAGGAGCCTTCGCGCTCGCCGATAGTAAAAGTTGATGATGCATCGTCCCATGAAAGAGGAATTTTAGCATATGCTCCCTTTTCATAATTGTAGTTGAGAGCCTCATCATCATAAAGGCAGAACTTGCCGTTCCGTCCTGGGAAAATGTGAATTTCAAGCGCTTCCACAGGCTCTGCTGCAGTGCTTTGCAGAACTTCTCCCATTGGAACTATGCTTCCGGAAGGCACAAAAAGCGGCATTCTGGAATAAGGAGCCGAAACAGTACAGCTGCTGCCGGCGGCATACTCGCTGTTGTCATAGAAACTGTACCATTTCAGCCCTTCTTCACCACGAGGGAAGTAAACTTTTCTTTGACGTGCACCATATTCACAAACCGGGGCTACAAGGAAAGCCGGACCGAACATATATTCATCACCAATATTGCGCACTGCTTCATCTTCTCCAAAATCCATAAAAAGCGCACGCATAAGAGTGTAGTCTTCAAAATGCACATCTGCAGCCAGAGAATAGATGTAAGGCAGCAGCCTGTAGCGCAGTCGGGTGTAGTATGTCATTGACTCGTAGGCAATATGCCCCTCAGGAGCGATATTGTAGATTTCACGGTAAGGCCACTGGCCATGAGCTCTGAACAGAGGACAGAAGGCGCCGAACTGGAACCATCTTGCATTGAGTTCGCGCCACTCCCTGAGATCCGCGTTCTCAATACCGGTCTCGTTGAAAAACTGCTGGGCCCGGACATAACGGTCCTCAACGCAGAATCCTCCTATATCCATTGTCCAGTATGGTACCCCGCAGGCGCAAAAATTAAGTCCTGCAGTGAGCTGGGCGCGCATATCCTCCCAACGGGTGGCAATATCGCCGCTCCAGGTGGCAGTGCTGTAACGCTGCTGGCCGGCAAAACCTGAGCGGGTGAGCAAGAAGACACGCTTGTCAGGGTCCACCGCCCTCTGTCCGTCGTAAATCGCCTCGGCATTCATCAAAGCATAGGCATTGAAGAATTCAGTTGAAGAGCCTAAATATGTAGGACCGCAAAGGGCTTTGCGATAATCCATATCGGTGCAGTCGCGGATATTCGGTTCGCTCGCATCCATCCACCAGGCATCGAAGCCCAAAGGATAGTAGTGCTCATACATCTGCTGCCAGAATAGTTTGCGCGCATCAGGATTGTAGGCATCGTAAAATGAACCTAAATAGCCAGGTCCCACCCAGTCGCGGATACTGTCCTGTACCGCTTTTGTGTACATCCAGCCACGGCTGTCAAATTCTTTGTAATGCTCGGTAGTCACATAGAACTTCGGCCACACGGAAATCATCACCCTGCCATCCATGGCGTGGATGGAATCCACCATCTCCTTCGGCTGCGGGAAACGTGCGCGGTCGAATTCGTGGCTGCCCCAGGAATCCTGTTCCCAATGCAGCCAGTCAATCACTATATTGTCAATTGGGATGTTACGGCGGCGGTATTCATTGAGCACCTCCAGAACCTCCTGCTGGGTGTTGTATTTTTCACGGCTCTGCCAGTATCCGAGAGCCCATTTAGGCATAATCGGAGCCTTCCCAGTGAGCTTGCGGCATCCCGAAATGATTTCATCGGCATTGCCACCCGCAATAAAGTAGTAATCAATCTGCTGCTGCATCTCGCCCCACCAGCGCAAGCAATTCTTTTCCTCCTTTGACTCAGGACCATAGGCCTTGAGACCGCAATAAGCCACAGACCCATTTGGCTGCCAGCTGATTTTGATCGGGACCCTTCTGCCTGCCTCCAGTTCCACGCTGAATTTGTAACTGTTGGGGTTCCAGGCAGTGCGCCAACGCTCGGGAACAAGTTCCTTTCCGTCGATTTCCACACTTTGATAGCCTGAATAATAAAGGCTGAAATTATATTCACCGCTCCTGTACGGAGTGATATAGCCTTCATAAACAACTTTCGAGTCCTGATAGCTGAAATCCCGCGGCAAGCCATAAACATGGTCGAGGTCTCCGGTAATTAGATGGTCGAAATTGATTGCCTTCTCCTCGCGTACAAGCGTCTTTTCAGGGGAAATGTAGGTACCTGTGAGGCAGCCATCCTTTCCGTCCTTTGAACATAGCTCGAAAAGATTGGACAAATCGCTGTAGGGCAGAGGATTGCCGAAGCGGCAGTAGCTGTAGCTGTCCCAAAGAAGTCCGTAATTGGAAGTGGACATTATGAACGGGACCGATACTTTGGTATTGTACTGAAAGAGTTCCTCGCTGCGGCCCTTGTAGTTGAATTCCTCGCTCTGATGCTGGCCCAGGCCGTAAAGGCCCTCATCGTCCGATGGAGAAAGAAAAGTCTGGGCAACTGTCCAGCCCCTGCTGCCATCCACCTCTATCGGCTCAAAACTGCGGCCAAGTGGCTTCTCCTGCAGAACAGGGCTGCCATCGGCACGGAAGAAAGACACCTGACCATTGTCCAGACGCAGTTCCACCCTCAGTGCGGAAGTCTTGAGCACTACGGCATGATCACTTTGCTCAATTTCGAAATCGCGGAATTGGGGCTGGGCAACTACAGCAAGAGAGGCATCCTTTGGGAATTTATTTCCCTTTACTGCACTCACTCTCACTATTTCAGGCGAAATCACCTGAAGTCTCACCGCCGTGGCTTCCCCGCTTTTTGGCTTGACAATCACCATGTTCTCCTTGATTTTTACCGGAGAACAGGCAAGCAGGCACAGAAGCGCCGCAATTGTTGAAAACACTTTTTTCATTGTTCTTCCGCTTGTAAATATCCTCTGTTGAACGTGAGTTCACTGCTCAAAACAGCCTTCCACTCCTGAGCCGTGTTGTTCCAGCCATAAGAGCCGTCTGCGTTCTTGCTGTAGAATACAGGTTTTCCGTTTTCGAAAGAGCTCCAGTTCAAATAGTAGAGCCACAAAGCATCGTTTTCCTTGTTTTCGTCAAGATTCGGCAGATTCCCGAATTCCGAAAGGGCCACCATCTTCCGGCCTTCCACCGATTCATTCACAAGGTTGAAGTATTGGCTGCTGGTGCTGCCTTTCGGGAGGTAGAGGTCGGCACCCACAATGTCAACACAATCGTGACCCGGATACCAATCCTTGAGCAAAGAGACATCGGCCAGAGCACCGGCATTGCTGCACTGCGAAGTCCAAACCCAAATCAGGTTATTGAGCCCGTACTCTTTGGTGAAAACATCATACATATAGCGCCATATTGCTTTGCAAGGCTCACTTCCACCGTTGCCCCACCAGAACCAGGCACCCCAGGTATAGTCTCCGGCCGCTTCGTGAAGCGGACGCCAAAGGACAGGAATATCCTCCTTCTGAAGCAGTTGCAGGAATCCTGCAATCTGTGCCACCTGCCTTTTCATCTCGGCATTTTCCCAAGTACCCTCAGTTGCCACCCTCTTGGCCTGTACAGGATGGTTATAGAAAGAGAAATTGCTCGGATTGCTTTCTCCTTCGCTTCGCGGCATATTCCAATGCCAGCCTATTTGGATGACACAGCCGGCTTTCCACACATTGCGGATAATTGAGATGTCTTCGTAATCCGGGCAGGCGTCCCAGGCCTTTGCCGGCCAATTGTTGAAGAGATAGTCAAAACCGACGATTGCAGGGTAAATTCCAGTCTGCTTTTGGATATAATCAGTGAAAGAAGTCTCCCAGGCTGTACCTCCCATCGCCCCGGACAGGGAATGTTCTCCGTAGATTCCGAGCAGTCTTTCATAGAGCTTTTTGGCATTGGCCGATGCATTCGGATTGCTCAACTTGCTGTCCACATCCTTTTCTACAATTACCTGTTCTTCCGTTGTGAAACTCAGGCTCAGCTGAGGGGCGATATTGTCCTTATAGCCGCTTATGCATCCCTCGGGGAGAGTCAAAGTGTAGCTGGTGAGATAATCCAGCTCGGCAAGCGCAATCCTGAGGTCCGCCCCCGACTGGGTAATCTTTGTTATCTCCACCTGTGGCTGCACGCTGATTTTGGACCGTTTCGCCACAGGGCAGAAAACGCTCTGGTCGAAATGAAGCACTATCTCCAAGTCCTTGCGGGACACGGCGGTGGCCCCATCGGCCGGAATGGAAGACAGAAGGACAGGTGCCGCAGCCTTCTGAGGCTGCTCAGGATTTTCCTTCCGGCAGGCTGCCAAAAGGAAAAAACCACAAATCACCACAAACAATACTCTTTTCATATTTTGCTCCCCAAGGGACGGTCAGGTCCCTTGAGGAAATAAATCATTTAACTGTAATCTTGTCGATTATCCAGTCTGAACCCTGAAGTACCATAGCCACTCTGCCGTCGCCCTTATACTTGGTGTTCACGCCAAAGTAATCACCTGTAGTAGATGCAATGTGGTCAAGAATCTCCTGAGTGAGAGTAAGCTCAATCTTTGTAGCGGCAGGATCGTTGACATTGGTGGTATTGAGATATGCCCCTCCCAATTCAGGGAAAGAGAAAGCAGCATCGCTCCAAGAGCCGTCATTAATCTGTACCTGTCCCCAAGACTCAGTCTGGGTGAAGTAGATAATCATTTTGCTTCCTGCTTTCAGGCCTTCGAAGTAGCTTGTAGCCAGGCCGAAACGACCGTCATCTCCCCAAGTCATAAGGCAAGGGCCTTCAAAGATAGTAGTTTCCTGTGGAATCTCAGTAACGAGTTCAACACTGTAAACTTTGAAGCCTGTTCCGCAAATTACAAGACCACCTGCATTAACAAGCTGATCAAGGTCATCATTGGACAATACAACAGATACTGCAGTTATATCAAATCCAACAGCGAGGTTACCATCACCATCTGCATTAGCATAGGTCTTGGTTGTAGGCAGAGCTGTCCAACCACCGTTTCCGAAACGGATGACTGCATCTGCATCAACGACCTCAACATTTACAAGCAGTGTTGTTCCAGCTGCAACTGTGCTCCAGTCGTAACCGCCCCAGGAAAGAGCAGTAACTGCACCTCCAGACCATGTTACATAAGATTCGCCTTCCCAAATTGTATTGATGATGCGCTCAAGCTGGACTTCGATAGGCACTGGCAAAGTCTCAACATCTCCGTTGTAAAGATGGAAATTGATTGGATAAGGGCCAACAGAGAGCCAAGGCATAATGAAACGGACTTCTTCCGGAGTACGAAGCGAATACCTGGTAACTTTTGTGTCGCCGATGAAAATGTTTTCAACTTTATCGAAGTTGGTACCCTTAAGAACAACCTCTTCGCCAATATGCTGGGCAGCAGGCATTTCAGATACAACAACCAGAGAGTGATAGTTGAATGTGATTTCCTGCTCGGAAGCAAGAACATAGGAATTCGCAAGAACAAGTTCCACCTTTCCGCCTACACTTGTAACAGTTGAAACGAGTTCAATGACGGTATCACTTGCGCCTTCTGCAATTTCGGTATCCACTCCGCCAATCTTGGCAGCAACAACAAGATCAAGGTCTGTTCCCTCAACTGTAACATTGCCGTCACCGGCATAAAGCTCAAGCGGGCTTACAGAAGCAATTACAGGCTTCACAAGTTCAATCGCATCGGTATCGACATACTCGCCGTTTGCAAGTCCGAGGGAAACCACTCCGTCGGTAGATGTTGCAGGAATGGCAAAAGTAATATTGCCGGTCTCTGCATCGAAAAGATAATCAAGAGCTACGCCTGAAAGGAAGGCTGAAGTCACAAGATCGAGGTCCTTTCCTTTGAGTGTAACTTCGTTGCCAGCCTTGAAGCGCTCTGCCTCGAGAACAAATTCACTTGGAACTACAGTAGTGTATGCTCCTGCCTTGAAAGTCTTTCCTGCATAGGAAATGAGATTGAAGGCACCGGCTTTGGCCTCTGCAGGAAGAACTGCTGTAAGAACGGTAGCCTCTTCATTTACGCTGAAGTCGGCTTTTACACCCTCGAAATTCACTTTTTCAATCATATCGAGGTGCTTTCCGTTAACTTTCACCTCAGCACCTGCCTTATACAGGCCGAGATCGTCCACTGCTTTAACCGTAGGGTCGCCGATAACAAGTTCCTCTGCAGAATAGAAAAGGTTTGCAACAAGTCCGTCAGGATTATTGTTCTCATCCACATCGGAAAGGATAATCTTGCCGCTCACTGCATTGGCAGGAACTACAACCTTGAGTTCGTGACGGCTCTGTTCAGCAAACTCTGTAACGACAGCATTGCCGCCAAAGGTAACCATCTGAATATTGCTGAGGAATTCACCCTTGAAAGTAATCACATCTCCCGGAAGAGCACTGAGAGGGCTCATCTCTTCGAGGATTATGGACTCAACATATTCAAGGTCCACAGAGGAGGAATAAACCTTGCCCTTTGCTTCAATGCTTACAGGACCTACTTCAGGGCCCTCAAGAGGAAGGATGACACGGATTTCGGAATCCTTGCCCTTCTTCACCACTTCAATTTCGGTAATAGGCTCTATTCCGGGCACAATCACCTTTTCTACAAGCTGCAGGTTACTGCCCACTATGCGCAGTGCTGCACCTCTTGCAACAGGATTCGGAGCAATGGCAAGCAGCCTGACTTCGGTGTCACTGAGCTGGTTGGTGTCCAAAGCCTGCTCCTTCACGCATCCGGACAGGCCAAGAAGGCCAAGCCCTATGCCCAGAAGTGTGGAAAAAATTGATGTATGTTTCATTTTCTTTGACATTTTAGATTATTTCACAGGGACAGCACGGATGTTGTCGATTCTGAAAACAGGCGTACAGGCAGTTCCTGCCACTCCTCCGCTCCAAGGCCAGATTACGAGGCTGGCAAAATCGGAAGGACTGCTCAGAGGAACCGTTCCCTTGCTGCCATCTGCATTGTAAACAAACTCTGAGAACGGAATGGTAACTGTAATCCACTTGCCGGAAGTATGGAAGGAACCTGTATCTTTCCAAGGAGTGTAAAGCCCACGGCAGAGACCGGCATCAGGATGAATGTAGGAATTGTTCTGCCAGCTGTCGTTGGCGCAGCGTTCTGCACTTGTAAAGATTACCTGCATAGAAGCTGAAGACCAAGGATTGCTTTCCGGAATACAGAGTTCAAACTTGATTCCCATATTCTTGAAGTTGGTGAAATCAATGAAGTTGCAGATAGGAATGCCGGGACCGGAAGTGATACCCATCGGGTCTCCGTTCCAGTTGCCGCACCAGAATGGAAGTTTGAGAGCTTCCTGCCAACCGCCTTCTTCATCAAGGTCTGCAGGTCCAAGCTGGACATACTGGCCGTCAATACCACCTTCGTCAGAGTAAGTTGCTGCGATGTTCCATCCCTGCGGAACCACGTCGGTAGCACCATCGAAGTTGGTGATAATGCCACGTGTGTCGCGATAGTGGAATGTGGAAGCTGTTGTTCCGGAGACGGTGCTAACCTTGATTTTGCCTTCAACAGCACCTTCAGGAACCTTGAATTCAAGCTCGGTCTTGCTGATTTTGCTGAATTCGCTTACCTCAGCATTAGGGAACTCAACCTTAAGCGGAGAATTCTCAAAATCAAAGAAGAAATCACCCTTGAGAGTAACGGTCTCCCCGATAGCTGCCCACTCGTTGGAAAGGGAACGGATAACAGGTGCCGGAGGAAGAACACGGAAATCGTGGGTCACGGTATCCTTTGCCGCTGTAATGAGATAGATTTTATCTGTCTGAACAGCAGCCAATTCCTTAGGTACATTCACCAGAATGGTATGGTCGGTCATAAAACTGGTGTTGAGAATGGCAGCCTGGTCGTTGAACAATATTTCGTGGACACTGCGCAGATTGTCCCCTACAAGGCAGACAGTCTCTTCCATATATGCCTGCTCAATGAGGATGTCACGGTCGGCATAAGTAACGTAATAAAGTGTCGGTTTTCCGGATGTGGGCTTGAAAGCATCGGGCTGGTCCTCACAGGAAGCCAAACCGAAGCTCAAAACAGCCAGAAGAGCCAGACCTTTGAAATATCTGTTTAATGTTTTCATTGTTTTGTTCGCTTAAAATTCATATTTGTAGCTTTCGCGCACATCGATTTCAATAGCATCTTCCTTGAGATTAGGATTGAACACCAGATCTTCTGTAGGGAAAGGAAGTGTAAATGAAGCCGCAGTCACATTAGGTGCCGGAGTCTGGTCATTATACAGAGTTACGCTCGGATTAATAACCCACTCGGCAGCAGAAAGATTCCATTTACCGCTTTCAAGGTCGAAACCAGTCTTGAAATAATTCTCACATGGCTCACCATAAGAATACATTTCATTTCTGCGCTGGCTCTTTATTCTGGCAATAGCTCCGTCCATATCGTAATATGAAAGACGCACAAAATCGTACCAGCGATCGCCTTCGCCTGCAAATTCCAGACGGCGCTCCTTCCAGATATCTTCCCAAGTAATGCTGCTCAGTTTTCCGAAGGCATCGAAATAGCTGCCGTAGGCACGCTCGCGAACCTTGTTCACATACTCAAGAGCATTGTCGGAATTGCCAAGAGCCAACTCAGCCTCTGCATAAATGAGATAAACATCGGAAAGACGAAGAATATGGGTAGGGAGCTGGTAGCACATATTTCCAGGCTGCAGACCAGTAGCCTGAACGTGGTCGTATGTATCGCCATAAAGATGTTTCACATTCTGGGCTCCACAAGGTCCCTGGAATACTCCTCCAGGACCTCCCTTGCCGTATTCAGGATCGTAGATAAAGCGGAGAAGGTCGAAACCGCCCTTGTCGGTCCAGAAATAGTCATAAGTATCACCGGCCATCATAATGGTTGCCTTGCGACGGCTGTCAAAATCGGCACGTGTACGAGGGTCTTCCAGTGGATCTACCCCGAAAGCATCCATCAAATCGACAGAAGGGCCACCCCATCCGCCCCAGAGGTCACCGGTCTCGGAAAATCCTACAATACCGAGGTCGCTCTGCAAAGTATTCTGCTGGGTCCAAGGGTCGCGTCCTGCAGCCCACATCCAGCTGATCATAGGCTCGCCTGTCTGATTGTACGTGGAAGGAGAAAGACGGAAAATATCGGAATATACAGGAGTGAGACTGCGTCCGGAATTGTCGATCACATCCTTTGCCAACTCACTTGCTTTGGACATATCATCCCTATCCACACTTCCTTTTATACCGGCTTTGGTGAGATAAACCTTTGAAAGAAGGCCTTCAGCAGCATAGTAGTCAATGCGGTTGTCCCAGCCCGAAGTTTTCTTTGGAAGGAGTTGGAGTGCAGTTTCGAGAGTGTAAATGATGTAATCATAAACATTCTCTCTGCTAACTTTATAAATGGAGTTGTAGTCTCCGGCAAGGAGTTCACTGTTATCGTGCACAATAGGAACCTCACCAAAGGTGCGGACCATAAAGAAATAAGCAAGAGCTTTGAGTGTAAGGGCTTCACCTATTGCCTGATTCTTAACCTTCTCGGAGATGTTTCCCTGAGACTCGCAGATATTCTTGATTACTGTATTGCAATGCCCGTTTACAGCCCAAAGGGAGTAGGACATATTGATAAGATCCTCATCGGTACCGTTGGTGGAGAAATTCAAATATGGACTACTTCCCCAATACATATTACCGGACATCACCTCACCGATTTTGATGAAGCCGCGCTGGAAATCGTACCAAGGGGAGTTGTAAAGATAGTTTACTCCCTGCAGGCACTGCTCATCGTTGAGATAGAAGTTGGACGTGTTGTAGTTGTCTTCACTCGGACGGTTCAGGAATTCCTGGCAGGAGCTGAGGCCGAAAAGAAGTGCACCAGCCAACAAGATATTATATATTTTATTGATTTTCATAATATTCCGTTGTTTAGAAAGTAATATTCAAACCGAATGAACACATAGTTGGAGAAGGATAACGGCCATTGTCCACGCCATAGCTCAAACCGGTGGAATCCTGTGTGGAAGCACCTACCTCAGGATCATAACCCGTGTAGTTGGTGAGAGTGTAAAGGTTCTGTATGTTCACATAGACACGGCAGTTCTCAATCTTGCTGCCTGCAAGAAGACTCTTAGGGAAGGTATAGCCCAAAGTGATATTCTTGATTCGCAGGTAGGATGCATCCTCTATGTAGCGGGAGCTCATTCTGTCGTTGTCGTTAGGGTCATTAATCGTAGGGCGAGGAATCCTTGCATCGGTATTCTCCACACGCACGTTGGTGATGTCATCGTACCAGTTGCCCTCGCTTGCGGAAGGATCTACAGGAACAAGTCTTGCCCTGCCGCTCACGCTGTTGAGCTGGTTGGTCCAAGGCGAGTTCATGTGGGTAAGTGCCATAGAGTTATAGTTGAGCACCTTGTTGCCGTAAGAACCGTTGAGGAAGATGCTAAGGTCTATATTCTTGTATGAGAAGGTGTTGGTCCAGCCGAAGGTAAACAAAGGAAGAGGAGAACCAAGGACGGTACGGTCGTTCTCATCGATGGTACCGTCGCCGTTGAGATCCTTGAACTTGAGGTCGCCCACCCATACGGTGTTGCTTTTGTTGTACTCGGAAACATCTTTGTGAAGATAAACAGTATTGCCTTCTTCGTCCAATGTCTTGTTCATAAACTTCACAGGAAGAGGACTGTTCTGGATGTCGTCGATATCGGTATATACGCCATCCACTACATAACCGTAGAAATTGTAGAGCGACTGGCCAACTTCCGATACACAAACCACGTCAGTCCACTGGCCGTAACCAACAAGAGCGGCATTTTCGGTTCCTGAAAGGCTGAGAAGTTTGTTGCGGTTCACAGAAACCTGGAAGTTACTGTCCCAACGGAACTCACCGGTAAGAGGATGGATGTCGAGAGTAAACTCAAAACCCCTGTTCTCAATGCTTCCGTAGTTGCCCTTAGGAGCTGAAAGAGCTGAAGAGCCGTTGCCCTGGGTACCCATATAGGAAGGAAGCTGCATCTGCATGAGCATGTCGGAAGAAATCTTCTTGTATGCATCCACAGTGATATTGAACTTGTCCTGGAAGAAGCCAAGGTCGAGACCTATGTTGAACTGTTCCTGCTTTTCCCACTTGATTGCAGTGTTAGGAATGTTTGCAGGACGGTAACCCATTCCAAGTCCTGAAGGCATCTTGGACATTGCCGAGCCCCAGGCATAGCCGCCGATATTGGCATTACCTGTCTGTCCCCAGCCTGCACGGATTTTACCGTTGCTCAACAGCTCGGAGTCTCTGAAGATTCCCTCATTGGAGAAGCGCCACGATGCTGCAACAGAATGGAAACCGGCCCAGCGGTTGTCCGGACCGAAGTTCGAAGAACCGTCGTAACGGTAGGTATAGGTGAGATAGTAGCGGTTGTCGTAGTTGTAGGTTTCGCGGGTGAAGAACGAAGCCATAGCAGAGCTTCCGAAACCGTAACCGATTGTAGGTTTGCCCGTTCCAAGTGCAGGATTGTGCACTTCGTCGGAAGGAAGACCGGAATTGAAGATACTTGAATTGGTCCATCTTGACTCCCAGCACTCCTGACCGAGCATTGCGGTGATATTGTGCTTGCCGAAGCTGGCCACATAAGTAAGATAGTTCTTGAGCTGCCAGAATATGTTCTTGGACATACTGATACTGCTCTCATTGGTAGAACGGACCCAACCACCAAGGTCAACCATAGGTTTGTAGCGCTCAGACTTGTTGTTGCCGAAGTCGAAACCTATTTCACTGTGCCAGGTAAGGTTCTTGAGCAGATTGATGTCGGCGAAGAAGCTTCCATTGAATTTTTGACGGTTGAGCAGGATATCGTCGTACATTGCCATTGCAATAGGGTTAGGGCTGGTATAGCCTTCACGTACGGTAGATGAGAAATTGCCGTCCACATCATAAATCGGAATGTCCGGAAGAGTGGTGAGGGAGTAGTAGATAAGACCCTCGCTGGAATCGGCAAGCTTAAGGTCATCGTTGGTATTGGTGAAAGAGAGGTTTGCACCCACTTTGAGCCAATCCTTAACCTGGGCATCGAGATTGCTTCTCATACTGAAGCGATCGAAGTTGGAACCTATAATGGTACCTTCCTGATTCATATAAGAACCTGAAACATAATACTGTACCTTGTCGGAACCACCCGATACGCCAAGCTGGTGCTGATGCTGGATGGCAGTGCGGAAAATCGCATCCTGCCAGTTGGTACCTGTTCCCAAAAGGGAAGGATTGGCATAGTTTGGCTGGGCCTGGTTGATTTCTCCGATGCTGAGCAGATCGTTGTAGAACTCTGCATAATCGCGAAGGTTCATCATGTCCAGACGCTTGCTCTGGCGGCTTACAGCCACCATACCGTCGTAGGTAACCTTGCCTTCACCGGCCTTTCCTCTCTTGGTGGTAATGAGAACCACACCGTTTGCACCCTGTGCACCATAAATTGCTGTGGCAGAGGCATCCTTGAGGATTTCCATACTTACGATATCAGCAGTATTGATTGTCGAAAGCGGGGAGATGGTACTTACGGTACCGTTTCCAAGAGCATCGCCCAGACCGAAGTCTGCACCCCTGTTGCCGCCGCCCTGGACAATGACGCCGTCAATTACATAAAGAGGTTCTGCATTGGCATTGATTGTGGCCTGACCGCGGACACGAATTGCCGAAGAAGAACCCGGAGCACCTGAGGTCTGCACTGCCTGAACACCGGCAACGCGGCCCTGAAGTGACTGGTCGAGAGAAGAGACGATTGTGGCTTTGAGATCGCTCTCCTTCATCGATGCGGAAGCGCCGGAAAGGTCGCTTTTCTTCATAACGCCATAGCCCACAACCACTACATCATCGAGAAGAAGTCTGTCCTCCTCGAGAGTGACGTTGTAAACATCCTGGTCGCCGATAAGAATTTCCACATCCTTGAAACCGATGGAAGAGACAACAATAACGGCTCCTTTAGGAACGCTAAGGCTGAAATTTCCATCCAAATCTGTGATGGCACCGTTCTTTGTGCCTTTCTCTAAGACGCTCGCTCCGTAAACCGGCCCTACGTTGTCGGAAACGACTCCCTTTACAACTTTGGTCTGGCCCATAAGCGAGAAGCTCAAAAAGAGCATCGCTAGACAAGTAAATAGTTTACTTTTCATTTTAATGGATTAGTGTTAGTAATAAAAATATATTGTCATTTCAGTTTTTCATTGTAGCATCGGACAAGGTCCACGGTGCTGTCGCCCACATAGACCGAGTTCAGACCCTGGGCTTCCTGAGCCGGATCGCCGCAATAGTCATCTCCCCTGCGCCAGTTGCTGTGGTCCGCTGACTGGGAGGCAAAACCGCCCCATGCCCAGAAATTGCAGCCTGCCAAAAGGCCGCCTTCTTCCTTCGCGCGCACGATTCTGTTGAATATGTGCGAATAATAAGCGTCCCTTCCAACTGTCGATGCCCCCTTGTCGAAGGCAAATCTATCGCGAGGATAGCCGAATTCTTCGATCACCACCGGCTTTCCGAGTTTCGCAGCCAGTTCCAGATGAGCATCTATATAGGCATCGGTATTGGCAAATGCATCGTCAAGTTTGCTGTCGAGGCTGTCTTCGCGCACCCAGGACCAGTTGTACGGCCAGATATGGATGTTGAGATAGTCGATATCCGGGCAGGAGTGAATGCGCTCATAAAGCTCCATACTGCCTTCGCAGCCCCAGCTTCCCTCGCTTCCGGACGATACCAGATGATTCCGGTCCAGGCTTTTGATAAGGGCGGCCGATTCCCACATCCATTCCACGAAATCCTGCTGAACCTGAGGATCGGAGCTGAAACAGCGGGGCTCATTGCCTATCTGCCAGGAGAAAATGGCAGGGTCTTCCTTGTACGGAAGGCCTGTGATGCTGTTGCAGCGGTTGACCACCGTTCTCACGTGCTCCGCAAAAAGAGCCTTTGCCTTGGCGCTGCCTACAAAACGGCTGACCGATTCCATATAAGCGGGGTAGCCCGATTCTGCCGGAATGAGAGCCTTGCCTTCGCCAGCCCATTCGAGATACATTCCATAGCCTCCCGACCATTCCCAGGAGTTGTTCAGATAGAGCACGGCCTTCATGTCGCGTTTGGCAAGTTCGCAGAGAAGATAGTCCAGACCGCGGAAAATGGTGTCGTTGTACTCACCCGGAGCCTTCTGAAGAGTAGGCTCTATACGGGTTTCAACGCCATCAGGGCCGTCCCCGCCTACCAGCACACGTAAATTTGTGACGCCAATGGATTTGAGGTAGTCGAGTTCTTTTGCAAGACGGGGACGATCCCCGCCCCTGCCTTCACTGGCAAGAATGGCTCCGTACCAGAAATTGGTACCTATAAAATAAGATTTATCCGTTCCTGTGAATTGTCCGTTCTGCACCTGCACAAACGGAAAATCGGCCTTGCAAGAAAGAACTGCAAGCCCTACAGCTGTTATAGCCAGGATGTTTTGTAATTTCATTTAGTCTTAGCGCTTTTGACGGTGCAAAATTAAGTCCAAGCGCCCGGCTAAACAAATACAAAATTATCTATTACTTGTAGAAATTAAACTTAGACTGTAACCTTGTGCTTTTTATACATTTCCCTAAACTCGCGAGGGGTGCTTCCGCGCTTTGCCTTGAAGGTCCTGTTGAAGTTGGAAAGGTTGTTGAAACCGCACTCATAACATATTTCGGAGATATTGCTGGTAGTGTCCACAAGCGCCCTTGCAGCGTAGCCCAATCTTATATCCACGATATATTCCGACAGCGTGCAGCCCGTGCGCATCCTGAAAAAACGACTGAAAGCAACAGGGGTCATTCCCACCAGGGCCGCAAGGTCGGCCAGTTTTAGGGGCTCGGCATAATGGTCGTTGATGTACTGCTTCACTTTCTGCACCCTGCGGCTTTCGGTATTGCGGGCCGAGCGGGCAAAGCTGCTGGAGGCGAGAACGCGCGCATCGTCACATAAAGAAAGCTCATAAAGTATTTTAAGACAGCACATAAACTGCGAAAAACTCTCTGGCTTTGCAGACAGTTTGTCAAGTTCGGAATAAACCTTCATTATGGAGTGGGTTGGAAAGGCAAGACCGTGGTCCGCCTTCTTGAGCATTTTGCTTATAGACGCGAACTGGTTTTTTTCCAAAATCTCAGAATTGAAAAGACTGGCAGAGAATTGCACCGTTATCTCCCTTATGTCTTTCGAGTGGCAGTTTCCCTGTTCCCATACGTGTTCAAGATCCTCGCCCGCAACAAGGACCAGGTCGTAATCACCTATTTCCTCAACACTGTCGCCCACAATGCGACGCACTCCACGGGCGTTCTCTATAAAATTCAGTTCGAACTCCTTATGCTTGTGAAGAGGATAGGTAAATTCGCTCTTGTGGCGTTCAACAATGTAAAAACAGTCCTTGGGAGACAATTTGGTAATTTCAGTAAAAACCGAGCTCATATCAATTCAGTATCATTAATATGGCAAATATAGGGCAAATTTCAAAAATATAATACTTTTTTAACAATAACTTGCCAAAATATGAAGCCTCACCGCCAGAAAGGCAAGGATTGACTATATTTGTACACGATCAATAGCACTGAAAATGATTACTTCAATGGAGTTGCTTGCAGCAAAAGCTCTGGCAAGCAAAGCAGACAAAGAACTTCGGGAAAATATCCTTCCATATTGGAGAAAGAACATATCCCTTCCTTCAGGACTGTTTCTGGGCCGCATTTCCGGACACGAAGAAGCCCGGCCCGATGCCCCCATAGGCGGAATAATGACAGCCCGCATTCTGTGGACTTTTGCATCGGCCTACAGAATTGCAGGCCGGGAAGAAGATCTGGAGATGGCCCTTAAAGCAAAGAAAATCATATCCGAACATTTCTTCGATTCCGAATTCGGAGGCACATACTGGGCCATTGCTCCCGACGGAAGTTGTCTCGATTCCAAAAAACAGATCTACGCCATAGCTTTTACCATCTACGGCCTGGCGGAGCTTTTCCGCGCCACCCGGGACCAGGAGGCTTTGGATTTGGCAATCAGGCTCTTCCGTGATATTGAGCAGCACAGTTTCGACCACAGTCTGAATGGCTATTTCGAAGCCTTCCAACGCAATTGGGAGCCGATCGGGGACATGCGTCTGAGCGACAAAGATGCCAATGAAAGCAAGACAATGAACACGCATCTGCACATTCTCGAGGCCTACACCGGGCTTTACAGGGTATGGAAAGACGCCCTCCTGCACCAAAGGCTCAAAAATCTGATAGAATTGTTTCTTGACAAAATCGTCGGAACGGATTTCCACCTCAAGCTTTTCTTCAGCGAGGACTGGAACTGCAACTACGACATCCAGTCCTTCGGCCACGACATCGAGGCTTCCTGGCTTTTGCACGAGGCCGCTATAGTTTTGGGAGACAAAGCATTGCTCAACAAAGTTGAAAAAGCTGTCCCGGCGATAGTGCGTGCCGCAAGTGAAGGCTACGAAAGCGGCAAAGGGATGGCATACGAAAAAAAGGACGGCACTCTGGACATGGAGAGACATTGGTGGGTGCAGGCCGAAAGCGTGGTGGGCTACTTCAATCTCTGGCAGCTGCGCGCTGGGGCTGAGAACCTGGAGAAAGCCCTGGCCACCTGGGACTTCATCGAGGGCAATCTCGTTGACAGACAGAACGGTGAGTGGTTCTGGAGCATCAGGGCCGACGGCAGCGTGAACCGCGACGACGACAAGGCCGGCTTCTGGAAATGCCCTTACCACAACGGCCGCATGTGCATGGAAATAATTGAAAGGTGTAAAAATTTAAAATAAGATGAATATCAAACGCTTATTCCTTGCGCTCGGGCTTTTGTGCCTTTGCGCCCAACTGCAGGCCAAACTCAGCCTGCCGGAAATCATTGGCGACAATATGGTTCTTCAGCAGCAGAGCAATGCCCGGATCTGGGGCTGGAGCAATCCCGGAGCCCGCGTGAGCATCAGGCCTTCGTGGTCTTCCAGGGCCGTTCAGGTCAAGGCCGATGCCTCCGGCAAGTGGATTGCCGCGCTGCCTACCCCGAAAGCATCGTACACTCAGCACAGCATTGTGATAGAATCGGCCGGAGAAAAGATAAGCCTGCACAATGTGCTGATTGGCGAGGTTTGGTTCGCAAGCGGACAGTCGAACATGGAAATGCCTTTGAACGGGTTCTGGAACTGTCCGGTAGAAGGGGCCAACGAAGTGCTTGCATCGGCCGGAAAATGGAAGGGAGTGAGAATGGTGACCATCCCGAAAACCGGCTCGCTCAAGCCCGAGGAGAGGGTGGAAGGCAAATGGCAGGAGTCCCTGCCGCAGAATGTGCGCTGGTGGAGCGCCACTTCCACTTTCTTTGCGCACAAGCTCAACGAAGTGCTGGACATCCCGGTGGGCGTGATTGTGTGCAGCTGGGGAGGGAGCCGCGTGGAGAGCTGGCTGCCGGAAGAAATAGTAAGAGGCTACGAAGACATAGATTTCGAGACGGAATCGACCAAAATGGAGCAGACCTGGTGGCACTACAGCGATGTAACCATTATGTACAACGCTATGTATCACCCGATTAAAGACTATACGGTGAAAGGTTTCCTCTGGTATCAGGGAGAAAGCAACGTTGGCAAGGAGGACAGCTATTCAGAGCGCTTCCAGACCCTGTGCCAGCTCTGGAGGGCCGATCAGGGCTTCGAAGCTCCGGTGTTCTGGGTGGAACTCTGCCCTTGGTTCTATGGCGGCGACGGCACAAGCGGTGCCCGTTTCCGCGAAATGCAGCACGGTCTCGAGAAAAAGATTGCCAATGGCAAGATGATATGCACCAACGATCTGGTTTATCCCGATGAGGACATCCAGATCCATCCGCGCAACAAAAGGGGTGTGGGCGAAAGACTGGCCTATGCTGCCCTATGCAAGACCTACTCGATGGACGCGCTGCGTTGCGACTGTCCTTGCTTCAGGGAGTTGATAATCAACGGGAAGATGCTGGAAATCTACCTTGACAATGCAGAGGACGGGCTCTACCCATGGAAGGGGCTGGAAGGCTTCGAGGTGGCCGGTCCCGACCGGGTATTCCATCCGGCGTACGCCTGGCTGGACACCGACCGCAAATGCATTCTGGTGAGCTGCCCGGACGTTCAGTGGCCGCAGGCGGTACGATACTGCTTCAGGGATTTCCAGCTCGGAAACGTGCGCAATGTCCACGGTCTGCCGCTCATTCCTTTCCGCAGCGACGACTGGCCGGCACTCAGATAATATATTCGCCCTGCTTTTTCCAGTGCATCCAGCCTATTACTGCCGCAGCAGTGTAGGCTGTGTACATCAGTGACATCCAGTACATTCCCTGACTCAGGCAGAGGATTGTTGACACCAGGTCCGAAAAAATCCACAGAAGCCAGTTCTCGAGATAACTGCGCAGAAGCCAATATGTGCCGACGATGCTGGAAACGGCCACAATGCCGTCGAGCAGCGGGGCGGGATCGGCCAAAGCACGGAGGATGAAATACGCGCCGATGCTGCCCACGAGCAGAAGCAGAATGCTGGCCAACAGCTCTTTACGAGGCAGCTTTCTGAGCCTGAGCGCGCCTTCGGAAGCCTTTTCGGCATCCTTCTTCCAGGCAATGGTTCCGCAGACGCCCATCACCAGATAATAGATATTCAGCACCATCGAAGCCCAGATATGGCCCGATGCAAACACCACAATGGAGGCGGCCGATACCACGATATCGAAAGGCCAGGTCCAGCGGCTCTGCCTTATCTGGAGCCAGACGTAAAAAATTCCGGCCACCAATGTGAATATTTCCAAAATCTTTATGAACATAAGGCTGCAAAGTTAATTATTTCCCGTGAAATTCACTTATATTTGCAGGCTATGTACAAAGCCGAAAAATACCCTTCGAAAGTTCTGCAGGATGCCGTCGATGCCATCTCCTCCCTTCCGGGAGTGGGAAGCCGCAGCGCATTGAGGCTGGCCCTTCATCTGCTTAAGCAGGACGAAAACCAGATTCACAAAATTTCCGGAGCGATTGACAGACTGGCCACGGACGTGCACTATTGCAAGTGCTGCCAAATGGTCTGCGACGGGGACATCTGCCCCATCTGCGCCGACAGCAAACGCCGCCAGGACATCATCTGCGTGGTGGAAAGTGTAAGGGATGTGCTCAGCATTGAGGCAACCGGAGAATATAACGGCCTGTACCACGTTCTCGGCGGCATAATCTCCCCCATTAACGGAGTCGCCCCGAGCGATTTGAACATCCCCCAGCTTCTCGAAAGAGCCAAAGAGGCCAGCGAAATCATTCTCGCTCTGAGCGGCGATGTGGAAGGCGAAACCACAGCCTTCTACCTCTACCGCCTGCTCAAGTCCGAGAAGCTGAAAATAAGCACTCTGGCCCGCGGTCTTGGCTTTGGGGATGATTTGGAATATGCCGATTCCCTAACCCTCGGGCGCAGCATTGCGGCACGAACAGAATTCAAACCTTAATATGCTTTTACTGGAAATCATCCTCTTCGGCCTTTCAGTTTGTACCGACTGCTTTGCGGTGTCTCTATGTTCTTCATTGTCCCTTAAGAAGATAGATGCCAAAAGCGTAAGCACCATTGCTCTGAGTTTCGCAATCATCCAGACCCTTTTCCTTCTTGGAGGCTGGGCGTTCGGAGGAGTGTTTGCCGGACTGGTAGAGAAAATATCGCATTGGATTGGCTTCGGCCTGCTGTTGTATGTGGGAGGCTCGAT
This sequence comes from uncultured Bacteroidales bacterium, assembly GCA_946055165.1. GTDB lineage: Bacteria > Bacteroidota > Bacteroidia > Bacteroidales > UBA932 > Cryptobacteroides. The sequence goes on along the minus strand of CAMGFA010000005.1, from coordinate 7,798 downwards.
GATTTGGGAAGCCCTGTCCGGAAAAGAAGAAGAGGCTCACGACCTCAACAGCTTCAAGAACATCATACTCGGAGGAATTGCCACCAGCATCGATGCCCTTGCCATAGGAATTTCCCTTTCGATGGCCGGGCAGGACTGGAATGCAATCGCTCCCCGGGCTCTGTCGGTACTGCTCTTCACCGCCTTGAGCGTGGTGCTCGGAATATGCTTCGGCAAAAGCATCGGCCAGAAAGTGGGCCGATGGGTGGAGGTTATTGGAGGTCTGGTGCTCATAGGGATAGGCGCAGGTATTGTTTTGTAAACAAATTTTTCTATTTTTGCAGTGCCTTCGGGCATCCCGGAATCATTAACTGCATAAAGAAGGAGGTGGGCCATGCTCAGAATTTTTTACAAGTCAGCCGAAGAAATACTGCTCAGCAGCAATAAGGACTTACTCCATTCTCTTGATAAAGAATCAGTTCTGTGGATTGACCTCATAGAACCCACAGGTGAGGAAAAGCGTAGTGCCGAGGCTTTTTTAGGCACCCAGATCCAGTCCAGGGCGCAGGCCGAGGAAATCGAGAGTTCATCCCGATTCCACGAAGCCGGCGGCATTGTTTTCGCCAACACCAACTTCCTTTCCCCTATGGGCGATGAAATGGGAATGGACCCCGTGTCCTTTACCCTTTCGAAATACACCCTTACCACCCTTCGTGAAATCCCTATCCGCAGTTTTGACCTCCTGAGCAACAAGATTCAGGCAAGGCCGGAGCTCTACAAAGACGGTTTCAGCATTTTTGTAGAAATCATAGACAAGCGTGTGGACCTCGATGCCGATATTGTGGAGCTTATCTCTCAGGAGACCTCCCAGTTCAGCAAGAGAATCAACCAGCAGGAGGATATCAACCAAGAGTTCCTTCTGGACATCAACCAGTTGCAGGAAAACGCCATGGTTGTTCGCGAGAACGTGGTGGACAAGCAGCGAATTATGGGAAACATCCTCAAGAGCGACCTTTTCCCTGATTCCCTCGACAAGAAATTCTCGATTATCCTTCAGGATATCAATTCCCTGATAAACCATATCAACTTCACTTTCGAAAGGCTGGAGTACTTGCAGGACACCGTGGTGGGTATTATCAATCTGGACCAGAACCGGATTATGAAGATGTTCACCCTCATTTCCCTGCTGCTTATGCCGGCCACCCTGGTAGCCAGCTTCTACGGAATGAACGTGGCCCTGCCATTCTCGGAATGGCCTTATATATGGATCTGCATCCTTGCAGTGATGGTGGTCATCGTAGTGCTGGTAATCATCTTCTTCAAGCGCAAAAAGATGATGTAGCTCACGCAAGCCAGCGTTCCAAATTTGACAGCAACAACTAGACGTTCATCGACGGGCCTTCTGGAAGCACCGCGCTTTTGGCGGGGATGAGCTTTTGGCGCTCTTGAGGGTCCTTGCCTATTACTTTGAATCCTTCTTTTCTGAAGCAATCTGCAGGGGTCTCCTCATCTTTCGGTGCGCTCTTGAGGGCTCTTGCCTTCAGAGACTCCTTCCCACTTCGCTACGCTTGTGGGCCCCTTCCTCAGGAGACGAGGTCTCTTTCGGCAAGACCCTCAAGACCGCTTCCAACAGCATCACTGTACCAGATACCCTCTTCATTGTCCAGCATTGCATCGGGCACATCCACCTCCACTCACTTGTTCCAGCAATACACTACCGTGCCAGATGTCCCTGACAGCGAAAGTTATTCTGCCCGGTCGGCGCGCGGAGGCGCTTGCCTAGATTGTGAAGGAAGAATACAGTCTTATTATTCGAGTTTCAGGTCGTCTATCCAAAGGATGGAATCGGCGCTTCCCGTGAAGTAATCGCCGAGCATACTTGCAGCGGCTGAGATGATGATATGGGTAGGGGTGCGGTCTGAACGATACTCCAAAGGTATTTCAATTTTGATCCATCCATCTGTACTGTCTTCCTGGACAAAACATCCGTAAGCAATGACAGCATCGGAGTCAGGATTGAAGAAGGTGGATTTATCGGCAGTATTGACCTGCACAGGGCAGATTTCGGTACCTCCGTATATTTTGTAGTCCCAGTCTCCAAGAGCTATCCACACAGAAGCCCTGTCCTTGTCCCCGACTTTGACAGGATCGCCTTCAGGTTTGCCGTTCAGGGTCTTTTCACTGATGACTCCGCTCTGATATTTTAGCCAAAGACTTAATTTTGAAGGAGTTTCGTGATATGGCCTTCCAAAATTAATGGTGCCGCTACCCTTCAGAAGATTGGTCTCCACATACTCTCCGGTGAACACATTGCCGGCAGCGAACTTGATTATAACATAGGTAGATGCCATCTTCAGCGATGATTTACCTTCCACTTTGTCTTCGTAATCTGGCATAGTTACGCTATATTTTGGAGAAAGGGTGGTGCTTCCCTTGTTCCCTGAACACCACCATTTGTGCTGAAGGGTACTGTCGGAGCTGGCCGGATCGTAAAAGGAATAATATTTGTCACTTTCAGCGTGAGAAAAACACTCAAAGCCACCATTAGGTATGGCAGAATAGTAAATCGGTTCCCCTTGCTGCTGGGTATTGCTTTTTTTACAAGCCGGCAATAGCACAAAGGCGATTGTCAGCAAAATCCAAATTTTCCTTTTCATTTCAATCCAAGTATTTAAGCGCAAAGATAATGAAATGATTTCTTATATTAGCAGGATGAAAGCAAATCAACATTGTTATGGAAAGCAAGCTGATACTTGAAATGGTGGACGCTTCCTACAAGGAATGTGAGGTCACCGGAAGAGATTTGGGAGGAAAGAATCTGTATGAGATTCCGCTCAGCAGTCTCAAAGCAGGATTTGTAAACTGGGCACAGGACAAGACTCCGGACCATAGCATTGAAATTAAGGAAATTGGAGAGGACTTTGTAGTTGCCAGAATTTACAATGTTGCGGGTCACCCCAATTCATGGAAAACCATCCGCGCAGGAGAATCCATTTCAATCGATTATGAGTTCGGCGAGTGGTCATACTCCTGCACGCTCAAACTCAAGGCCCAATAGCACCAGGATCAAATACTGCATAAAGAAAGACTTGACAAGCAAGGTGCCACCAAGCAAAAGGCGATAGTCATTGATATAAACACCTCTTTTTAACTTATTTGCCCCAAACAAGCTAAAGTTGTGAATTGCTTTCAGATTTTTTAACTTTGCTATTGAAACACAACCCCTGTGGGTGAGCCCATTATGCTGGGCGAGTTGTGAATTGCTTTCAGATTTTTTACCTTTGCATTGAAGCACAACGATCTGTGCTGTTGGTGGTAAAGCTATAAAGAATCAAATTCTGGCGCCGTTATCCGGCAACCTGACATCTTTAGTAGTTAGGCAAAGCCGAAGGTGATTATCAAAAGGATGTCAATAATCAGTACGGCAAGTATACCCGCCTGTACGTCCTCTCTCTCTGCATTGTGGCAGCTGCTGTGGAAATAGTCATAGACTTCTTTCACGATGAGAGTACAGATGGCCATGCAGCTGGAGAACAGCAAGGCCCAGCCCCAGTGGAGGATGTGGACGAGTACGGAGAACGCAAGCATAAGGATATATGCCGCGACAATGTGGTGAAGAAGGTAGTCAGCTCGGCCGGCCATCTTCTTCAAAAATGCAGTAAACTTCTCCATAATGCCTTTATTTTAAGATTTCAGTTCAAAAATGGAGAATTGTCCGCCTGTACAAAAGGACACAGAAAAAGCCCCCGGATTGCTCCGAGGGCGTGGCCGCATCTCCGGACGGCCGGTTGTTATCAAAAAATAAAGCTCTTGGAGACTTATAGTGCGTCAGCCGCTTTCCTGATGCGGTCTGATAAGTCATATAGTGCGCCCTTGAACTGATCAAGTTCTTCCGGACTGAAATCAATCTCCTTGCCATTACCATCTCTTTGGTCAAGCTTGTGGTAGAGCCATCCGGAAGACTTGCCAAAATACCTGTTTGCAATCTTTGCTATGTTGATATCCAAAATGATATCATAAATCTTTTCCTTTACCGTTGCCATATCGCTTTGTTTTTGATAACGACACAAAGATAGTACGATTTTTCGTATTGTGCAAATTTTCAGGCATTTATTTTCAAAATAGTTGATATTTTTTTACGAAAAACCTCCGGATTGCTCCGGAGGTTGGCCATCATTGTGATGCTACCAAACAATCAGGAAATGACGGCTAATTTCTGGCGGATAGTGCGTATTCCTTCAGTGATGCGCTTCTGCATCTCAGGGCGTGGATTGCGCCACCCACTTGCATAGTGAGTGAGTTGCTGGAGGTTGATACCGGTGGCATCCGCAAGCGCCTTGCGGGTGATGAATGCCTCCGAGTATTTAAGTTGTGCCCTTGTGGTAAGATGCCATTCAGGCTCCCAATCGCCGCAGAACTCTTCCGGAAGTGTATCGCCATCCTCCTTCATCCAATCTATATGCTGCTGCAAAGCATCAACCATATTTGACTTTACCCCTTCCAGTGTCTTTCCGGTAGCAATGCAGGCGATATCTTCATTTTCGGTGCAGGACGCATAATTGTGCCCGTCCCAGTCAATCTTTAATCCAACTTTTGCCATAACTGTATTCTTTGTTTTTTGCAGGGTAGCTATTTCCACCCTGCCTGTTTGAAAATGCTGTTTAGTAATTCCTGACTCAATGTGTCACTTGGTTTACCATTTACCGTTACCTTCCCAGGCTTGTTAGGGTTTTTGAACTGTCTGTGATCGCCTTTCCAGTTCTTGATTACCCATCCATCATCTTCCAGCAGTTTGATGATTTGGCTTACTTTATATCTCTTCATATCCTGATTGTTTGGTATTGCAAAGATATACAATTTTATATCATATTCCAAATTTTTCTATTATTTGATGCAAAATTTTTTGCATATAATATTATAATTGGCCGCGGGCAAAAAGCTCGCAGCCATAACCGAGAAAATTCATTGTAATGCCGCAACCGCCCTGGCCATACCTGAACCGTGCTTGTATGCGTAGATGCAATAGCCTGAGCCGTTGTGAATTGCTTTCAGATTTTTTACCTTTGCATTGAAGCACAACGTTGCCCTCGTACTCCCACCAACCGGACAAGTTGTGAATTGCTTTCAGATTTTTACCTTTGCCATTGAATCACAACGTTCCGTTCATAGGCAAAGTTGGGCCGCGTGTTCGGCCTGCAGAACGCGATGTATTCGGGCTTTCTGCCGCTGAAACGGAATCTCATAAAGACAGAATCGTGGAATTATATCAAATCACGGAACCTCTCGAAAAATTCGCTAAGGCGGGCGAGGACGGTTTCCTTCTTGGCAGCGCGGTCCTTGCTGAAGCGGGACATAGGAGGGAGAATTGCGGCGACATCAGTGCCGGTCTCACGGATAGCGCCATCCCTGAACGAAGCCTCGATGAACTTGTAGGTAGGCTCGCTCTTGAGATGCTCCTCCTCTATAATGCGGTCGAGTTCCATCTGGCGCTGCCTGCGCACATATTCCTGCCACTCCACATCCACCTGGGATACCTCCGGAGTAAGTGAAGAAATGAACTGCTCGATGAGATCCTTCTTATTTCGCAGCTCGATGCTGGAGTCGATGGCCTTCGCGATTGAAAGACGAATCTCCGCATTGAGAGTATGCTCCTCGTGATGCTTGGCAATGAGAGAGATGATATAGTCGATATTGACCTCAACCTGCTTGACCAGCTCAATCTCAAAGACTATATCCTCATTGATGCTCTCCTTGTCAGCCTTCTCGCGGCCCCTGAACTTGTTGTAGATGTCGATATACATACTCTGGTAGTCCTGCATATCGCGCTCGCTGATGAGCTGATCGGCCTTGAAGTCGTCAAAGCACTGAAGTATATTGATGGCCTTCAGCAGGCTTCCAAAAAGCCGCGCAAACTTCTTCTGCTCCTCATCCAACATAATGGGCTCACCCACAGGGTAATTCTCCAGAATCTCATCCACCAGTTCACTGTAGCCGGCGTGATGCTTGCCCTCATCGTCATATCCATAGAAATAATCCTCGAACTTGCGAAGCAGCACTATACCTCCCGCCTTCTCGTCTCCGAACAAAGCCAGCGACTCGTTGGTAGCATTCTCCAAATTCCTAAAGCAGACTATGTTACCGAAGGTTTTGACCGAATTCAATTTCCTATTGGTACGGGAGAACGCCTGCAGCAATCCGTGCATACGCAGGTTCTTGTCCACCCAGAGGGTGTTCAGCGTGGTAGCATCAAAGCCGGTCAGGAACATATTGACCACGATAAGAAGGTCCACTTCCTTCTGTTTCATCCTCATCGACAGGTCCTTATAGTAATTCTGGAACTTCTCGGAAGAGGTGTCGAAGTTGGTATGGAACATCGCATTATAATTCGCAATAGCCTTCTCAAGCGCATCGCGGGAGTTGGAGTCCAGCCCGGAGGTATCGTCAGAATTCTCCTCATCCATAAAGCCCTCCTGCTCAAAGTCCGCCTCGTTCTGCCCGTAGCTGTAAATCAGGGCAATCTTAAGTCTCTTGTCCGAAGGCTGGGCCTCCATCTGGCGCAGGAATTCATTGTAATACAGCACCGCAGCAGGAATGGAAGAAGTAGCGAGAATGGAGTTGAAGCCGGCTACGCGCCTGTCCTTGAGCTTATAGAAGGAATTGCGCTTGGTCTTCTGGTCGAAATGCTCCAGGATGTAGCGGGTGACATTGGATATATTTTCCGGTGACATAAAGGCTGCATCGGTGTCAATGCCCCAGACCTTGTCATCCGACACGCCATCCTTTTCCTTCATCGTCTGGATATAGTCGATGCGGAACGGCAGAACATTCTGGTCATTGATGGCGTTGACTATGGTGTAGCTGTGCAGTCTGTCACCGAAAGCCTGCTCTGTGGTTTTCAGGTGTGGCAGGCCGCTGCTTGAAGAGTTTTTCGGGAAGATAGGCGTTCCAGTAAAACCGAACATATGATAACGCTTGAAAGCGTGGGTGATGCTGTCGTGCATCTGATTGAACTGCGAACGGTGGCACTCATCGAATATCAGCACCACGTGGGCATCGTAGATGTCGTGTTTGCGGTTCTTCGCTATGAATCGGCTGAGCTTCTGAATGGTAGTAATGATGATGCGGCAGTTCGGGTCCTCAAGCTGGCGCTGAAGGATTGCGGTGTTGGCATTGCTGTTGGCCGATCCCTTCTCGAAGCGGTCGTACTCCTTCATCGTCTGATAGTCAAGGTCTTTGCGGTCCACAACGAATAGAACCTTGTCTATGCTGTCCATCTTGGAAGCCAACTGCGCTGTTTTGAACGATGTGAGTGTCTTGCCGCTTCCGGTGGTGTGCCAGATATATCCGCCAGCAGCAGTGGTGCCGAGGCGCTTTTTGTCATACGATGCAATCAGGATGCGCTGCAGAATCTTCTCCGTTGCTGCAATCTGATAAGGGCGCATCACCAGCAGGTCCTTTTCGGCTGTGAATACGCAGAACTTGGTGAGGACATTCAACAGGGTGTGCTTTGCGAAGAAAGTGCTGGTGAAGTCCACGAGGTCGGTGATGACCTTATTCTTTTCGTCTGCCCAGTATGAGGTAAACTCAAAGCTGCCTGTGCTCTTGGTGGAGTTCTTGGCTTTGAGCTCGTTTGCTTTCTTTACGTGGGCGTTGCGGGTGGTGTTGGAATAGTATCGGGTGAAGGTGCCGTTGCTGATTACAAAAAGCTGGACATATTCGAAGAGGCCACTGCCTGCCCAGAAGGAGTCGCGCTGGTAACGGTTGATCTGATTGAAGGCCTCCTTGAGGTCCACTCCGCGCTTTTTGAGTTCAACGTGCA
>CAMGFA010000004.1 GCA_946055165.1 uncultured Bacteroidales bacterium | reverse complement strand
CGAAAATAGGGCCTTTTTTCGCCATTTTGATTGAAAATACTTCATTTTAGCGAAAGCCACGAGCCTGCCAGCCTCGCAGGACATATTTTCATCTGAGTTCTCCTCAACTTTCTACGCGCTCTTGAGGGGTCTTGCCTTCAGAGACTCCTTCCCACTTCGCTACGCTTGTGGGCCCCTTCCTTCCTCAGGAGACGAGGTCTCTTTCGGCAAGACCCTCAAGCCCGCTCCCAACAGCATCATCGTGCCTGATATCCCTGGCAGCGAAAGCTATTCTGCCCGGTCGGCGCGCAGAGCCTTTCCACAGAGCTCAAGCGCGACGACAGTGCGAGGAAATAACTTTCGCCCTGAGGCATATTGCTTAGGATAAGGCACACAGGGTTTTGCACCTGATTCCAAAAATGACAGTGCGCGGAAATATAATCGTGATATATAAAAATAGACTCTTACCCCCCCCCCTATAGAACTGGCAGTCAATCTGCTGTAAAGGCAGAAAACAGCAAACTCACACGCATATCCAAGAGAAGAGTAAGAGCCTATTTACTTTGCAATAATACGATAAAAAATTGAAATATAACGTATCTTTTTTACTAAATTTGCGGACTAGCAACAATTTGTAAAAAATATGTCTAAAAATTTCGTTGAAGAACTAAGATGGAGGGGCATGATTCACAATATCACCCCCGGAACAGAAGAAGAATTGGCAAAAGGTCCAATGTCGGCCTATGTGGGCATTGACCCTACAGGCGACAGCCTTCATATAGGACATCTTGTGAGCATAATGATACTCAAACACTTCCAGGCTTGCGGGAACAAACCATACGCCCTTGTGGGAGGTGCCACCGGAATGATCGGGGACCCTTCGATGAAGAGCCAGGAGCGCAACCTGCTCGACGAGCAGACTCTCGCGCACAATGTCAATTGCATCAAGCAGCAGTTGGGAAGATTTCTGGATTTCGAGTCCGATGCTCCAAACAAAGCCGAGCTGGTGAACAACTACGACTGGATGAAAGACTATACCTTCATCAATTTCACCCGCGATATCGGAAAACTCATCACCGTGAACTATATGATGAGCAAAGATTCCGTAAAGAAGCGTCTTAGCCGCGACTCTTCAGAAGGAATGTCCTTCACCGAATTCACCTACCAGCTCCTTCAGGGCTATGATTTCCTCTATCTCTACGAGCATGAAGGAGTGAAACTTCAGCTTGGCGGAGCCGACCAGTGGGGAAACATCACCACCGGTACGGAACTCATCCGCCGCACTCTCGGAACCGATGCCTATGCTCTCACCTGCCCTCTCATTACCAAGGCAGACGGAGGCAAGTTCGGCAAAACAGAGAAAGGCAACATCTGGCTTGACGCAGAACGCACCAGCCCATACCAGTTCTACCAGTTCTGGCTCAATGTAAGCGACGAAGATGCCGAGAGATACATCAAGATTTTCACAATGCTCGACCGCGAAACCATTGAAAGCGCCATTGAAGAGCACCGCCAGGACCCAGGCCGCAGAAACCTCCAGAAGCTTCTTGCCCAGGAAGTTACAATAATGGTTCACGGGCAGCAGGAATACGAAAAAGCAGTAAAGGCCTCTCAGATGCTTTTCGGAAAAGCCACTGCCGACGACCTCCGTTCCCTCGATGAAAAGACCTTCCTTGCAGTGTTCGACGGAGTTCCTACCTTTGAAATCAGCAAAGACAAGCTTCCTGTCGGCATTCTCGATTTTCTCGCAGTTGAAAGCTCCATCTTCCCTTCCAAAGGCGAAGCACGCAAGATGATTCAGGGCAACGGTTTTTCCCTCAACAAGGAAAAAGTGACTGATATCAACCGCAGCATAAGCGAAGACGACATCATCGACGGCAAATACATACTTGCCCAGAAAGGTAAAAAAGATTATTATATCGTTATAGTGAAATAATGGAAGGACAATCCACACGACAGCTCAAAGTGGGGCGTGAGCTTCAGCGCGACCTTGCCGAAATCATCCGCAGCAAGGGAATGGCCGCTTTCGGAGGAGCCCTGCTCACCGTAAGCGAAGTGCGCATCAGCCCCGACCTCTCCATAGCCAAGGTTTATGTAAGCATCTTCCCTTCCGAAAAGCAGACGGAAGTGATGAAACTCCTCGAAGAGCAGAAAAAACAGCTCAGAGGCGAGCTGGGCCACAAGGTGGCAAAACAGCTGAGAATAGTTCCGGATTTGGACTTCTACCTCGACGGTACCCTTGACTATGCCGAGCACATAGATGAGTTGCTAAAGAAATAAGGCATTGAAGCTCAAGTACAAAATAGCCAGCCGCTACCTCTTTTCGCATCGGGGCGCCAATTTGACAAACAGAATTTCCTGGGTTGGCGTCGTAGGCATTGCCTTGGGGTCGGCTGCGCTTGTTGTTGTACTTTCAGTTTTCAACGGCTTCAGCGAAGTGATAGAGCAGAACATTGAGCAGGAGTGTCCCTGCTACCTTCTGCGCCCTTCGAGCGGCAAGACCTTCGCCATAGGCAGCCTTCAGGAAAGGCTCGATTCCCTGCCCGAAGTGAGCGCTACCGTGGCAGTTGTGGAAGAGCAGGTGGCAGTGGCTTATGGGGACAGGAAAGCAGTGGCCCGCCTCAAAGGGCTGCAGGGTGCCTGGCAATGCAGCGTCCAGGCCCGCCTCGCATCGGATTTGGGCATACGCACCCGTTTTCTGGAGCCTCTCCAACTCTATTTTCCGAAGGCCGATGCCAAAATCTCGATGCTCCGCCCTCAAGATGCGGTGAACTCCATCTCCATAAGGCCTAAAGACATACTCAACAGCAACCAGGCTCTGGTGATAGTGCCGATAAACAAAGCCAGGGAGCTGCTGGGTCTGGATGAGGACAGGGCAAGCGCTATAGAAATCCACTGCGATTTCAGCGTTCCGGACAAGGCCGCCATCAGCAGAATTGCCGGAGAAGGATTCGAGGTTCTGGACCGCCTGGAGCAGAATCCCCAACTCTACAGGATGATGCGCTACGAAAAACTGGCAATCTACCTCATTCTGCTGCTGATTATCATCATAGTATCTTTCAACATCTTCGCCTCCCTCTCTATGCTCATCATTGAAAAAGAGCAGGATCGCCGCAGTATGAAGGCTATGGGGGCATCGGCCGGAATGATAAAAGGAATTTTCCGCAGCGAAGGAATGCTCGTCACCCTGCTGGGACTCTCTGCCGGCCTGCTTGCCGGCCTGCTGCTCTGCCTTGCCCAGGCGAAATGGGGGCTGGTGCAGCTTCCCGGCAACTCCTTCGTAGATTTTTACCCTGTAAAGCTAAAGTTTACAGACATATTGCTCAGCATAGCTGCCGTATGTGCAATAGGTTTCACAATTAGTTACACAAGTACAAAAAACATAGACAAATGAAAAGAACAGCTTTAATGATTTCCCTCTGCCTTGCCCTCTGCACCGGTCTTGACGCACAGAACAAAGCTCTGGACAACAATACTTTGGACAAGCTTCGCGAAAGCTACAAGCCGGGAGCAAGCGACAAGGCCCTGCGCAATGCCCTCAACACGGGCAGCATCGGCACACTCGCCGCAAACGCAGACAATATGGCCATGCCCGATACCCACTTCTCCGACCGTGTACGCACCAAAGGAATCACCGACCAGAAGCGTTCTGGCCGATGCTGGCTCTTCACCGGGCTCAACGTGCTCAGGGCCGCAGCCATCGATGCCCACGACCTCGGAGATTTCCAGTTCTCGCAGAGCTACTGCTTCTTCTACGACCAGCTCGAGAAGAGCAATCTCTTCCTGCAGGCAATCATAGACACCCGCGCACTTCCTTTGGACGACCGCAAGGTTGACTGGCTGCTCAGCAACCCTATCGGCGATGGCGGGACCTTCACCGGAGTTGCCAATCTGGTTCTGAAATACGGCGTGGTCCCGGCCGATGTGATGCCTGAATCGTTCATTGCCAACAGCACCTCGGACTTCAACTCCATAATGAAGAAACTGCTCCGCCAGGATGCCCTCAAACTGCGCGAGGCCAAGAACGACAAAGCCGCCTACAGGCTCAAGGAGCAGATGCTCGAAGAAATCTACAAACTGCTGTGCCAGTGCATAGGCCAGCCGCCGCTTGAGTTCGAATGGACCCGATACAATTCCAAAGGCGAGAAAGTAAGCTGCAAAAAATACACTCCGCAGGAATTCTACCAGGAGTTCGTGGGCTGGGACCTCAACAACAACTACGTAATGCTTATGAACGATCCCGCACGCGAGTATTACAAACTCTATGAGATAGAATACGACCGCCACCTTTACGACGGCGACAACTGGCTTTACCTCAATCTCCCTATCGACAGAATAAAGGAGATGGCCATTGCCTCCATCAAAGACAACAAGGCAATGTACTTCAGCTGCGATGTGGCAAAATTCCTCAACAGGACTAAAGGCACCCTCGACCTTGCCAACTTCGACTATGAATCGCTGTTGGGAATTGAACTCACAATGGACAAAAAGCAGAGAATCGTCACCCACGACAGCGGTTCTTCACACGCCATGACCCTGATTGCAGTGGACATTAACGATGAAGGCAAGAGCACAAAATGGATGGTGGAGAACAGCTGGGGCGCTGCAAGCGGCTACAAAGGCAATCTCATAATGACCGACGAATGGTTCGACGAATACATGTTCCGCCTGGTGGTGGAGAAGCAATATGTTCCGGAAGACCTTCTTCCTTATCTTGAGCAGAAAGCAATACAACTCCCAGCCTGGGACCCTATGTTCCTCGGGGAAGAATAATCAGCGCTTTATGCGCAATACATATTTTTCGGCGTAATATTCATCATCAAGCCAGTCCGAGATTGGCCATACGCCTATAGAAGATGGATTCAGGTGGAATTTCCGGCAAAGTTCGGAGATTTCACCTGAAATGTCTCCGCCCTTGAGATAAAGGATGCCTTTACGGTACTTGCCCTTTACCCAGGGATAGAAGTTGTCGAGACTCGTAACTGCACGGGACACTACCCAGTCGAACTCTCCTTCGAGGGACTCTGCCCTGGCCTGGACGCAGTCAACATTCCCAAGACCCAGAGCCGATGCCACCTCAGCTGCCACCTTGACCTTTTTGCCTATAGAATCGCACAGAAGAAAACTGCATGAAGGAAGTTGCGAAGCAAGAGGCACTCCCGGGAAGCCTCCACCCGTACCTACATCGAGAAAACTCTGGGCTTCAAGGCTTTCCCCTTCACGCCTGAGGTATTCCAGAATGGCGAGGGAATGGAGAATATGATGTTCATAAACATTGTCTATGTCCTTGCGGGAAATCACATTGATTTTCCCGTTCCACTCCCTGTACAGACTGCACATCTGTTCAAAATCCTGCTTATTATACATCCTGTTCATCTTTCATATTTTCTATCAGCTGTTTTGCCCTGCGGATACGGGTCCGGACAGTATTCAGTTCCATTCCGAGTTCATCGGCAATCTCCTTGTACTGCATTCCCGAAACCATACGCTTGAAGGCAATTTCGCGGTAAAGCGGAGGCAAAGCCTCGATATATACCCTCGTGCGCTCACTCTCCTCGTCACGGATAATGCTGTCCAAAGCATTGTCCTGGCTATCGCTCATATCCTGTGCCTGCTGTCCTATGCTCAGATTGGAATCGAGCGAAAACATCTCGCGCCTGGCTCTTTTCTCAGACTCCATAGTATCGAGAGCAGTATTATGGGCAATGGTGTGGAGCCAGGTGGAAAATTGGCTGCGGGAAGGGTCGAAACTGCCTATCTGCCTGAACGCCTTCTCAAAACTGCGGGAGCAGATATCGTCGATAAAAAAATCGTCCAGGCCCTTGATAGTAGCCTTGAGATACTGCTTGAGGGAATCTATATTATTGTCCCACAAGGCAGTAAAAGCTGTTCCATCGCCAATGATGGCGAGCCTTACAAGTTCATCAATGGGCTTCGAGCCAGTTCTTTCCATAATTGCATTCAACTGTGAGCGGAACCTCGAGCCTTGCGACTCCTTCCATCTGCTCTGTCAATATTCTTTTTACAGGCTCTATCTCGCAAAGCGGAACTTCGAGCACAAGTTCATCGTGAATCTGAAGCACCATCCTGGACTGCAGGCCCTGTTCGCGCAATGCCTTGTCCACGCCTATCATTGCCAGCTTGATAATATCGGCCGCAGTACCTTGTATGGGAGCATTGACGGCATTGCGTTCAGCCACGGCGCGCACATTGCCGTTGCGGGAATTGACATCGGCCACATAACGCCGGCGCCCGAAAAGAGTCTCTACATAACCCTTCTCACGGGCCTGCTGCAAGGTGATGTCTATGAACTGCCTGATGCTCGGGAAAGAGGCAAAATAATCGTCGATGAGCTTAGAAGCCTCGCTGCGGGAAATTTTGAGTCTCTGGCTGAGCCCGAAAGACGATATCCCGTACATTATTCCGAAATTGGCTGTTTTGGCAAGGCGGCGGTCATTGTCCGTAACTTCCTCCATAGATTTATGGAAAATCTTGGCTGCCATTGCCTTGTGCACATCGAGTCCCTGGCGGAAAGCCTGTCTCATATGTTCATCGCCGCAGAAATGGGCCATAAGCCTGAGTTCTATCTGGGAATAGTCCGCCGACATTATCACCTTTCCCTTGGGCGCCACAAAAGCCTTGCGGATTTCCCTGCCCTGTTCGGTGCGGATAGGGATATTCTGCAGGTTAGGGTTCGAACTGGACAGGCGGCCTGTTGCCGTAAGGGCCTGATTGAAAGTTGTATGGACCCTGCCGTCGGTGCGAGAAACGAATGCCGGAATGGGCTCGATATAGGTAGAAAGGAGTTTGCGTGTGCCACGATACTCGAGTATGGCATCGACCACTCCAGTGCTGTCGTTCAGGGAAGAGAGGGTCTCTTCGTCCGTTGGCCAGGCTCCGCGGCCCGATTTCTTGACCTTGCCGCCGAGTTTGAGCTGCTCGAAAAGAAGTTCGCCCACCTGCTTGGGCGATGCAACATTCAGCTGCCCGTTCCCGGCAATTTCGCGCACGCGCGCTTCACAGCCGGCCATCTCCCTGCGCAAACCCTCGGCAAATTCGGCCAGGGATTGGGGATCTATCAGCACACCTGAATGCTCCATTCTGGCAAGCACCTTTGTCAAAGGCTCTTCTATGCGGTCGTAGAGCTCGCTCATCGGGCCGAGTTCGGCATAAAGACGAGGGGCTATGATATAGAGGCTGGCTGCTTCGTTGCTGCTGAAAACAGGGCCGGACTGGGCCGGATCGTCCTCGAAAAGGCTGAGCTCCCGGGCCGGGGCCTTCACGCTTTCGAGATCCACTCCCAGATAGCTGCGCACTATCATATCCATCTGATGGCTGCGTTCCGGGTCGAGAATGTAATGCAGCAGTTCCACATCGAGCAGGCGGCCTTCCATCTCTATCCCCTTGGCCAGCAGCTCACGCAGAAGCTTTTTCAGGGAATAGCCGCGCTTTTCCACGGCCGGATTTTCGAGCAGGCTCCGGAACTTCTCCGCCTTGTCGCAGCACACTGCATCTTCGCAGCAGAGGGTGAGGGTGCCGGCATCGCCATAAAGGGACATTGCTCCCACCGAAAGGACCTTCTCGCAGAAAGGCTCGAAGGCCATCTCACTGAAATTCAAACTTTCGCACTTCTGCTCAAGCAAAGGTTCCGGGGCCGGATCGTCCGATTGGAAAATACTGTCCGGCTCCTGGGGCGTGCGCACTTCCTCCTTCGGCAGATCCCAAATTTGGGAGAGCGGACGCAGAAGGGAGCGCATCTGGTAGTAATCCACAAGCCGGAGGATTTCCGGGCCGATTCCGCTGGAGAGCTTCATATCTTCGGCGCTCGTGCGCAATGGAATGTCGGTTTTGATGGTAACAAGCTGCTTGCTGAGGGCAATATGAGGCAAGGCGGCCTTAAAGGCTTCCTGCTGCTTGGCGCTGAGTTCGCTCAGATGGGCATAGATGCTTTCCACCGTTCCGTATTTGGAGAGCAGTTTGGCGGCGCCGACCGGGCCCACGCCCTGCACTCCCGGAACATTGTCTGAACTGTCGCCGCAAAGGGTGAGCAGGTCTATCACCTGCTGCGGACGGGCTATCTTATATTTCTCGCAGATTTCCCTGACGCCGAAAATTTCCTTGTCGGCTCCCCCTTTGCCGGGCTTGTACATAAAAATATGATCCTCTATAAGCTGGCCGTAGTCCTTGTCGGGAGTCACCATATACACGTCGAAGCCTTCGGAAGCACTGCGCTTTGCCATTGAGCCCACCACATCGTCGGCCTCGAAGCCCTTTACCATAAGGACAGGTATGTCCAAAGCCTTGAGTATGGTACAGAGAGGGTCCAGAGCATCGATGATGAGCTGGGGAGTCTCCGCCCTGTTGGCCTTGTATTCGGGATAGAGCTGGTTTCGGAAAGTGCCTCCCGGAGGGTCAAAAGCCACGGCCAAATGTGAAGGCCTCTCACGGATGACAAGATCCAGCAGATATTTTGTAAATCCGAAGATGATGGAGGTATCCTCACCTTTGCTGTTTACCATCGGCCTGCCTAAAAATGCATAGTACATTTTGAAAATCAGTGCGTGGCCGTCCAGAATATAGAGTTTCATATTACAAAGATATAATTTTTCGTGAAAAATTTGTATTTAAGATAATAAAATCATATCTTTGCCCTCCCAAATCCGAAAAATTAAAAAGTATTAGATATGAAAAGGACATTCCAACCATCAAACCGCAAGAGAGTGAACAAGCACGGCTTCCGCGAGCGTATGTCTTCAGCAAACGGCCGCAGGGTTCTTGCTTCACGCCGTCGCCACGGAAGGAAGAAGCTTACAGTTTCTTCTGAGGACCGCTGGTAGGATTTTATCTTGCAGCAATTGAAGGATGGCCGGACGGGTCGTCCTTTTTTTGTTTATATTTGTGCCATGGAAACAGACGAACAATATATGCTCCTTGCCCTGCAGGAGGCCGGCTTCGCCGGGGAAGACGACGAAGTCCCAATCGGAGCTGTGGTGGTGTGCCGGGGCCGTGTCATTGCCCGCGCCCACAATATGGTGGAGAAACTCAGGGACCCAAGCGCCCACGCAGAAATGATTGCCCTCACATCGGCCACTGAAGCTCTCGGGGGCAAGTATCTGCAGGAATGCACCCTCTATGTCACGGTGGAGCCCTGCCCGATGTGTGCGGCAGCCTTATGCTGGGCCCAGCTTGGAAGGCTGGTCTATGGCGCGGCCGATCCCAAAAGGGGCTTTTCTCTCTTTAGCCCTTCCCTGTTGCACCCTAAAACAGAAGTCCGAAGCGGCGTGCTCGCAGATGAGTGCTCACAGGCCGTATCGGACTACTTCAAAAGCAAACGCTGATTATTCCATCAATTTCTTGTACTTGAAGCGCTTAGGCTCTTCGTTGCCCAGGCGTCGCTTCTTGTTCTCCTCGTATTCGGAATAGCTTCCCTCGAAGAAATAGACCTGGCTGTCGCCTTCGAAGGCGAGGATGTGGGTCGCAATGCGGTCGAGGAACCATCGGTCGTGACTTACCACAACGGCACAGCCGGCAAAGCCGTCAAGACCCTCCTCCAGCGCACGGATGGTATTCACATCCACATCGTTGGTAGGCTCGTCGAGGAGCAGGACATTGCCTTCGTCCTTGAGAGTGAGGGCCAGATGCAGGCGGTTGCGCTCACCTCCGGACAGCACTCCGCAAAGTTTCTCCTGGTCGGCCCCGGAGAAATTGAAGCGGCTTACCCAGGAACGGGCGTTTATGTCCCTGTTGCCCAGGCGTATCCATTCCGAATTGGCAGCGATAGTCTCGAATACCGTCTTGTCCGGGTCTATGCTCTTGTGCTGCTGGTCCACATAGGCTATCTTCACTGTCTCGCCTATCTCGATGCTGCCGCTGTCGGGCTGTTCGAGTCCCATGATGAGTCTGAACAGAGTGGTTTTTCCCGCACCGTTAGGGCCGATTACGCCCACTATTCCAGCCGGAGGGAGCACAAAATCCAGGTGTTCGAACAGGAGTTTGTCGCCATAGGCCTTGCTCACATCGTGGAACTCTATCACCTTGTTGCCCAGATGCGGACCGTTCGGGATGTAAATCTCCAGATTGCTCTCCTTCTCCTTTACATCGGCCGATGCTAGCTTCTCGTAAGCGCCCAAACGCGCCTTCTGCTTGGCCTGACGGGCCTTCGGGGCCATTCTTACCCACTCCAGCTCGCGCTCCAAAGTCTTGCGGCGCTTGCTCTCCACCTTCTCTTCCATGGCAAGGCGCTTGCTTTTCTGGTCCAGCCAGGAAGAATAGTTGCCCTTCCATGGAATGCCCTCACCACGGTCGAGCTCCAGAATCCATCCGGCAACATTGTCGAGAAAGTATCGGTCGTGAGTAACGGCAATCACCGTGCCCTTGTACTGCTGCAAATGGGCTTCAAGCCACTGTATGCTCTCGGTGTCGAGGTGGTTGGTAGGCTCGTCGAGCAGAAGCACGTCGGGCTGGCGCAAAAGCAGGCGGCACAAAGCCACGCGGCGCCTTTCACCTCCCGAAAGGGTGCGCACCGAAGCATCGGACGGAGGACACTGGAGGGCATCCATCGCCCTCTCCAGCTTGGATTCGATCTCCCAGCCGTCGCAATGGTCTATTTTTTCCGTAAGTTCGCCCTGGCGCTCAATGAGTGCAGCCATCTCGTCATCGGAAAGAGGCTCGCAGAACTTCAGGCTTATTTCATTGTACTCGGCGAGCAGGTCCATCACCTCCTGCACTCCCTCCTGCACCACTTCGAGCACAGTTTTGTCGGGATCCATCTGAGGCTCCTGCTCCAGATACCCCACGCTGTAGCCCGGTGCCCAGACCACTTCGCCCTTGTACGATTTTTCCACTCCGGCAATAATCTTGAGCAGAGTGGACTTTCCGGAGCCGTTAAGGCCTATGATGCCGATCTTGGCTCCGTAGAAAAAAGACAGGTAGATGTCTTTGAGGATGGTTTTGTTGTTGTGAGGCAATACTTTGCCCACACCGTTCATCGAAAAGATAATTGTTTCGTCTGCCATATCTGTGTTTTATTGTTTTGTCAAAATACTTTTCACCGCCTTGTCCCATGACTCGAGCAAGGCTTCCCTGCGCTCCGGACCAATGCCGCTTTCGAAACTGCGTTCAAGCTGCCAGCGGCTGCGGATATCGTCCAGAGAGGACCAGAATCCTACCGCCAGGCCGGCCATATAGGCAGCACCCAGGGCGGTTGTTTCCTTTTCTTTGGGCCTGAGCACCTTGGAGCCCAGGATGTCGGCCTGCATCTGCATTAGCAGATTATTGGCCGATGCTCCCCCGTCCACCTTCAGCTCCTTCAGTTCGATTGCAGAATCCTTCTGCATTGCCTTTACCACATCGGCCACCTGAAAGGCAATTCCTTCGAGGGTGGCTCGGGCTATATGGCCAGCAGTTGTGCCTCTGCTCAAGCCTACAATGCAGCCCCTGGCCTGCGAGTCCCAATACGGGGCTGCCAGTCCTGTCAGGGCCGGCACAAAATAAACTCCGCCATTGTCGGGAACGCTCTGCGCCAGCGCTTCTATATCGGCCGATGCCTTTATAATGCCGAGCCCGTCACGGAGCCACTGGACTGCCGCTCCGGCAACAAAAACGCTGCCTTCGAGGGCATAGGCAACTTGAGAGCCGAGTTTGTAGGCCACGGTGCAAAGCAGATTGTGTTTGGAATTCACGGCCTTGCTGCCCGTATTCATAAGCAGGAAACAGCCAGTTCCGTAAGTGTTTTTCACCATACCGCTTTCGGTGCAGAGCTGGCCGAAAAGAGCGCTCTGCTGGTCTCCAATCATTCCTGCAATCGGGATTTGGCAGCCACGCAGCGTGGTGCTGCCGTAAATCTCGGAGCAGGAGCACAGCTTCGGGAGCATAGACTCCGGGATATCGAAAAGCCTGAGCAGTTCCTGATCCCACTGCAAGGTGTGGATGTTGAAAAGCATGGTCCTGCTGGCATTGCTCAAATCGGTGGCGTGGACCTTTCCTCCGCTCAAGCGGTAAAGCAGCCAGCTGTCCACTGTGCCGAAACGCAGCTTGCCTTCGCGGGCTCTTTGCCTTGCTCCGGGCACATTGTCCAGAATCCACTTGATTTTGGTTCCGGAGAAATAGGCATCGACAAGAAGTCCCGTCTTGCTTTTGACCATTCCCTGATAGCCGTGCTTTATGAGATAATCGCAGTATGGAGCTGTGCGGCGGTCCTGCCATACGATGGCTCTGCATATTGCTTCCCCGGTATCGGCATCCCAAACTATGCTCGTTTCTCTCTGGTTGGTGATTCCGATGGCCGCGATTTCTTCTGCCGGAACTTTGTCGAGCACATCGTCAATGACTTTGCAGACCGATTCCCATATTTCTTCAGCTTCCTGCTCCACCCAGCCACTCTGGGGAAAATATTGCGGGAACTCCACCTGGCTGCAGGCTATTTTCTGCGCATCGGCGTCGAATACTATTGCCCGGGAACTGCTTGTGCCCTGATCTATGGACAAAATATATTTTTTCATTCAAATGTGGCGTTTAATTTGCAAATATAGTTAATTTTGTTGCAAAGCACGATTATATGAAAACACTGAAACTGAAGTCGGCCTACGACTCTTTGGACTTGAGTGTGGCCGTAAGCGAAGCGGAAGGCGAAGCCAAAGGCATTTTCCAGATTTCCCACGGAATGGCCGAGCACAAGGAACGCTATTTTCCATTTATGAATTATCTCAGCAAACAAGGCTGGGTATGCGTCATCCACGACCATCGTGGACATGGCGAATCCATCAAAAGCCCTGAAGACCTGGGCTTTATGTTCAAAGGCGGGGCCGATGCCCTTGTCGAAGACCTTCTTCTCGTTCAGGATTGGGTCAAGAAAGAGTACCCGGGACTGGAAGTCTGCCTTTTCGGGCACAGTATGGGCTCTATGGTTGTCAGGGCTTTCTGCCGAAAATATGATGACAGGATTGCCAAGCTGATTGTCTGTGGCTGCCCTTCCTACAACAGCGCCTGCTCGGCCGGAATGGCTCTCGCCGGCATCGTCTCATTTTTCTGCGGGGCTCATCACAGGTCCAAGCTGCTGAACGCCATGTCCTTTGGAAGTTTCGGCAAACTCTTCCCGGGCGATGGGGCCCTTGGCTGGCTGAGTGCCAACAGAAGCAACGTGAAGGAATACAAGGCCGATCCTCTGTGTGGATTCTGTTTCACTGCCAACGGATTCAAGAATCTGTTCAAGATAATGAAAGAGTGCTACAATCCTAAAGGCTGGCAAATGGCCCATTCCAAGATGCCTGTACTGTTCGTTTCCGGCGGGGATGACCCTTGCCGCATAAGCGACAAAGACTTTGACAAGGCTGTGGATTTCATGCGGGAGCGGGGCTACGGCAAAGTCTCCTCCAAACTCTATCCCGGCCTTCGCCACGAAATTCTTCTCGAAGGCAAAGCCGAAGTGTGGGAGGACATCGCGAAGTTCATAAACTAAACTGCAGGGGCAGCAGGGTCTCCTCAACTTTCTGCGCATTCTTGAGGGTCTTGCCTTCAGAGACTCCTTCCCACTTCGCTACGCTTGTGGGCCCCTTCCTTCCTCAGGAGACGAGGTCTCTTTCGGCAAGGCCGGTCAGCCAGGCTCGTGGCTTTCGCTAAAATGAAGTAATTTAGTCAAAATAGCGAAATAAGGGCCTAATTTCGCTAAAATGAAGTATTTTCAGTCAAAATAGCAAAAAAAGGCCCTATTTTCGCTAAAATGAGGTCTCTTTCGGCAAGACCCTCAAGCCCGCGTCCTATAGCATCACCGTGCTAGATGTTCCTGCCAGCGAAAGTTATTCTGCCAGGTCGGCGCGCGGAGCCACCCACAGAGCTCAGGCGCGACGACAGTGCGCGGAAATAACTTTCGCCTGTGGTTGATGATAATGAACACTGCACATAGTTCCAGGACCTCAACCAACGACAGTGCGCGGAAATAACTTTCGCCCTGCGGTGATCAATTAATGAAAACGCTCCACAAGCAACTCGCAAATTGGAAGAATTGCCTTCGAGAAAAACATCGAGCACAACGACAATACTTAACACACTGATTATCAGTAATATGAAAATATGTAAGGTGCTCGATGGCACCCAATTTGATGTGCCGTTGAGCACAAGGATATGCCACTCACGCACGTAGAATGGACTTTGCCGTGCCCGATGAATTTCACGAGGCAAGCAAAACCATTACATCTGGCACATCCACCTCCACTCACTTGTTCCAGCAATACATCCCGTTCCAGATGCCCTCCTCAATGTCCATCATTACATCTGGCACACCCACCAATTCTTCGACCTGTTCTTGTGTAAGCATATTGTCAGTTTGTATTTATACAACAAAGTTAGGTCTCACTTGAGCTGTCGGCAGACAGGCAGGTGTTACCTTTTCATTAACTTGGTCGAGAGCAGAAAAACCACCTTATTCTGCTCTGATTTCTGGATTCGAGCATCTTTTGGGTATTATTATGGAGAAATGCGATTTTCAAAGGCGTTTCTCCATAATTTCACTGAAATTATGCTTTTTCAGTTGGATTTGAGCAGAAATCCGCATAAAATATGCTCTTCCAACAAGCCCTTGGGTGAGAGTCCTTATATTATCGCCGCCAAAAGATCTGCGTCAACAGATATCAGCCCTATGCAGTTGCTTGGAATTGGCGTTATTAGTCATAATGAAGACGTCTTCTGTACCATGCTGCGCTCGCGGATGGCCATCCTGCGTCCATTGCCCTGCGAGTCGGCCAGGTTCGTGGCTTTCAGGCGGATGCACGCTGCGGCTTGGCCTGCGAAGTCGGTGATGGCCGGGAACTCGCTTCGCTCAAACACCCCGGCCATTTATTCACCTCCTTCTTGGACAAGCTGCGCTCGCGGATGGACGCCTTGCGTCCATTGCTTGCGCAGTTCCCTTGCGCCGCAAGCCTTCCAGCCACGACCCCGGCTGCCCCGCAGGACATAGTTTCATCAGCAATCTCCTCATCTTTTTGCGCGGGCTTGTGGGCTCTTTCTTCGCGTGCTTGAGGGTCCTTGCCTTCAGAGTGTTATCGGCAAGCAGAAGTGCAGTGATTTCGGCAAGATGATATGCAGAGACTCCTTCCCACTTCGCTACGCTTGTGGGCCCCTTCCTTCCTCAGGAGACGAGGTCTCTTTCGGCAAGACCCTCAAGAACGCTTCAACAACACCGCCATGCTCGATGAATTTCACGAGCCAAGCAAAACCATTACTTCTTGTAACCCTCCTCTTCACGCAAAGTAATATAGGAAATAGGCGTGGACATGAGCACTACTTCGAGAACGGAGCAGAGAAAAGAGATGGCCATTGCGCCAAAAAGGAAAGCCAGCAGTTGTCCCATAACTTACAAATCCCAATCCGATGCCTTGTAGCTCTTTTTCGGAGCCTGAGGAACATTTACAAAATAAGTGAATCCGGTGATTTTTTCCAAATCGGCGATGGACATCATTTCCTTTGAGCTCACTTCCTGTCCCTTAAGCTCGTTGGTGTGGGAACGGACAAAAGCAACGCATTGCAGTTCATCTGCCTTGCAATCCTTCACTGCCTTATGCGACGAGCCGCTCTTTGTACGCAGAAGCGCATAATAGAACATCGTCGGGAAAGATACATCGCTGCGGCCACCGAACTCTATTCTCTTCGGGCTGGCTTTCTTGCCGTAGCCGTCGGTATAGGTATCGAAATAACAGCCGATTACTACATACAAAGTATCTGGGCAGACCTGAGTATCGATATAATCTTCAAGTATATTCCATCCGCCGCCTCCGGTATTGAAACCGGCAGAAAGCTGCGGGGCAATGTTGGAATAGTAAAATACCTGCTCGTTGGTGGTTCTGGAAGCCAGTCTTTCGGCCGATCCCAGCATATGACCCTTGTTGCAGCCGCCTCCCGTACTCTTGCTATGATATTGAATGTCGTAAGGAATGTCGGGATCGGCCTTGTAGGCATCGGTCCTGTTCACTTTCTTCACCTGATACATATTGTGCCGTGGAGCGGAGACCCACACAGGGCAGTGATGCTCCCCGCTGAAGCAGACCGTATAATTGCGGGCCTTGCTTCCGTCCGGAGCCTTGAGGTCAGTAAAATGATAAGCGTAATAAAGCGAAGCATCGGAATCGTCACGGCCATTGCGGTCGTAATCGTTCACCAACGGAAGTTCCGCCCATGCTGCGATTTGTGCCACTACTCTTTTGAATGAGATGGTCTTGGAAAGCGGATCGAACTCCAAATCATAAAGGCCATCGTCAGCCACCTGAATGTAAGATCCCGATTCACCCAAAGTCAAGGAACTGCCATTTTCTCCAAGCGAATATGAAGAATTGTACAGTACAGTTTCATTTCCGCCTCTTATTACAAATTCATCAGAAGCACTCAACTTAAGTTCTTTGATTACATACTTGTCCCCAGAAGCAATGAATGAAACTGTTCTTTCCCAATTGGTCATTGAGCCCATAATATCCCACGATTCTGTAATATTTTCCATAATAGATATTGGGCGGAAAGAACAATCCGGATACAATTCACGATAAACTGAAATAGCCTCGTTTGGCACATAAATCATATAATTCTCTAATTCTCTGATTAATGGCGGAGTGGTTGCGCGCAACACAAATGACACATTTTCACAATCCCAAAATGTTCTCCCGTTTAACTCCACTATTGATTTCGGAAGATATACTCTCTTAAGAGACACACAACTATAAAATTGCTCATCAATTATTTTTACGCCTTCTGGAATTGTGATGCTCTCCAATGATGAACAGTTTTCAAAAGCATATTCGCCGATTATATCAAGAGTTTCCGGCAAATTAATTTCCTTTAAAGACGTACAGCCCCTGAAACATGCATAAGGAAGAGATGTCACTCCTTCTGGAATTGTGATGCTCTCCAATGATGAACAGTGATAAAAAGCATAACTGCCGATTTCATTAAGAATTTCTGGCAAATTGATCTCCTTTAAAGACGTACAGTCCGTGAAACAGTAATCAAGAATAGATGTCACTCCTTCAGGAATTGTAATACTCTTCAAAGCAGTGCAGTTTGCAAATACTCCTCGACCAAGAGAATCCAAATTATTTGGCAGAATGGTAGATTCCAAAGCAGTACAATCCAAAAAGAATTCGTCCGGAAGCTTATTTACTGATATAAAAAACTGGAATTCATCAAAAGATTTGATTGATTCAAAGACATCATCGAACAATCCGTTTACATCTGTTACAAGTGCTGCCTCATCGTACGACAACTCTCCGTCACCATCCTTATCATATCTCTGCACGCAAATATCCTTTACTTTCAAATCCGCAAATTCAATATTGCCGGACAATGCAGCAGTTCTTTGAGCAATTGCAAAAGATTCCAAAGTTTGGCCAAGAGTATTTTTCAAATACACAATAGTACTGCGATATCTGTCTGAATCATTAGCCTCATAAGCAAATGTTAGTTTATCTTCTCGCATTGCCTTGGTTTCAACGAATGAAAGCCAAGACGCATCATAAACAACCTCATCATAGGAAGTATTAGCCTTAACTGTGGTTGTAATCAAACCGGCGGTAGCATCAACCAAATATGCATCACATATTGATTCAAGCACACCGTGTGCAAAATTCAAAGATTTCAAAACAGTATTTCCTTTTCCGTCGGAGACACTTACCAAAAGGGCATACATAGGCTCCATCATATCCCCATATGTTGCATCTCCATACACATCTGGATCAATGATCCTATCCCAAGCATCCTCATCATGTGGCCATACTTTAATATAAATGGACCCTTCTGTATTACTTTTTGCTTTAACAACACATTCCAATATTTCACCTGGAATTAATCTTACAAGTGTATTTTCATCGCCACCAACAATAGTGTAATCTATTACCGTTGTTTTACCCGGCATCAAGCCAAAGCCTGGTTCTACAGAGAAAATAATATCAAGACTATTGGCAGAAAAAGGGACTTTGTATTCTTCTCCTGTTGAAAGCAGAAATACCACATAGCCATTATCCTCATAAACCTTGCTGATAATGCAGTTACCAACTCCATCCTGACCATCTTTTCCGTCTTCACCGACAGCCTTGCCCAATCTGGTCCAGGTAACACCATTGTCATAAGATATTTCCCAATAACCTTCAGTGATTTGCAATGTTGGAGTCACACCATCCTTTCCATCAAGGCCATCTGTTCCGTCATTGCCGTCGGCACCATCAACACCAACAGCCTTGATTTTATTTCCAGCATCATCAAGGAGCCAATTTCCATTCAGCGTCCAATACCAAACACTGTCGGAATCCTGGGCAATTCCAATAACAGGAGCTACTCCATCCTGTCCGTTTTCACCATCTGCTCCGTCCTTGCCATCTTCTCCATCTTTACCATCTGTACCATCTGTACCGTCTTTGCCGTGATAAATAACAATCGGATTGGCATTTGCAAAAACAATTCTGCATCCCACTTCCACACCGTTTTCCACAACGGGCTCCACAGCAGTAATGTAGTCTCTTGTCTGAACA
The DNA here is from genome assembly GCA_946055165.1 of uncultured Bacteroidales bacterium. Taxonomy (GTDB): domain Bacteria; phylum Bacteroidota; class Bacteroidia; order Bacteroidales; family UBA932; genus Cryptobacteroides. The sequence goes on along the minus strand of CAMGFA010000004.1, from coordinate 58,187 downwards.
GCATTTACAATCGCCTGCAAAGCGGCAATGTCAGAGTTAATTTTTTTGCATTGCTGTTCCAGGTCATCTACTCTCGATTCCAAATCATCAAGACGACCAATCAAATCTCCATTAAGAAGTTCTTCAGGCACATTTACCTCAGAACACCCTGCGAATAACAATAGAATCGTAGCGGACAAACAAAAAAATCTTTTCATATTGAATTTGATTATCAAGATTATAGTCTCTTCATATCTTAATTTTAGGCAAATATACTACCCCCACCCAACTTTTCAAAATACATTTTACTTATTCCTACAAGTCACAAAAAACAAACTGGCAACGATGGAAGAAGAAAAGCAGGGCACACAGCCCTGCTTTTCGAAAATATAGAGGATATGATTATGCGAAGGACTATTTTCCGGCCTGGTCGCTGCGTTTTTTCCATTGGGAGAGGGCGAGCTGCTGCATGTCGCGGACGGAGTCGCGCTCGTCCACGATTTCACTGCCCACAATTGTTTCTATCACGTCTTCCAGGCTAAGAATTCCCTGGAAACTGCCATACTCGTCTATTACAATAGAAATCTGCTCATCCTTGGTGAGCATCTCGTCCCATATCACATCCAAGGTAGTATCCTGAGAGAAACTTGCAACAGGGCGCTTGATATTGCCCAAAGTAGTATCAAATTTGTCCTCAGCCACAAGCTGAAGGGCGTCCATTCTCAGAATATAGCCCGTGATGTATTCATCGTTGTCGGCAAAAACAGGAATACGCGAATGGTTCCTGTAGCGCTTGTCCCTGAAGAAGGCCTTGACAGACATCGATTCCGGAGCTATTGCAGCAACCACACGCGGAGTCATTACATCCGAAGCCACAATCTCATCCATATTTATGACGTTCTGGATGATCTCATTCTCATCTTCTTCAAGGTCACCGGCTTCCTCGGCGACATTGGCCATGGCCGATACCTCGTCACGGGAAATGGCAGCCTCGGCCGACTTTGGTGTAATAAGCCTCTGAAGTTTCTCTATGAGCCACACACAAGGGAACATAATCACTATCAGACAACGGATTACAGAAGTTGTAAATCCCATAAGTTGTCTCCAGCAAGTGGTACCGATGGTCTTTGGGACAATCTCGGAAAAGACAAGAATGAGCACAGTGGTTATGGCGCTCACAAGACCAAACCATTCGCTTCCGAAAACAATTGTGGCCTGACGTCCTACACCGGCAGCTCCTATGGTGTTGGCAATGGTATTAAGAGACAGAATGGCGGCAATAGGACGGGATGAATCCTGTTTGTAGGATTTCATTTTTACTGCAGGCTTGTAACCCTCCTCTTCACGCAAAGTAATATAGGAAATAGGCGTGGACATAAGCACTGCTTCGAGAACGGAGCAGAGAAAAGAGATGGCCATTGCGCCAAAAAGGAAAGCCAGCAGTTGTCCCATAACTTACAAATCCCAATCCGATGCCTTGTAGCTCTTTTTCGGAGCCTGAGGAACATTTACAAAATAAGTGAATCCGGTGATTTTTTCCAAATCGGCGATGGACATCATTTCCTTTGAGCTCACTTCCTGTCCCTTAAGCTCGTTGGTGTGGGAACGGACAAAAGCAACGCATTGCAGTTCATCTGCCTTGCAATCCTTCACTGCCTTATGCGACGAGCCGCTCTTTGTACGCAGAAGCGCATAATAGAACATCGTCGGGAAAGATACATCGCTGCGGCCACCGAACTCTATTCTCTTCGGGCTGGCTTTCTTGCCGTAGCCGTCGGTATAGGTATCGAAATAACAGCCGATTACTACATACAAAGTATCTGGGCAGACCTGAGTATCGATATAATCTTCAAGTATATTCCATCCGCCGCCTCCGGTATTGAAACCGGCAGAAAGCTGCGGGGCAATGTTGGAATAGTAAAATACCTGCTCGTTGGTGGTTCTGGAAGCCAGTCTTTCGGCCGATCCCAGCATATGACCCTTGTTGCAGCCGCCTCCCGTACTCTTGCTATGATATTGAATGTCGTAAGGAATGTCGGGATCGGCCTTGTAGGCATCGGTCCTGTTCACTTTCTTCACCTGATACATATTGTGCCGTGGAGCGGAGACCCACACAGGGCAGTGATGCTCCCCGCTGAAGCAGACCGTATAATTGCGGGCCTTGCTTCCGTCCGGAGCCTTGAGGTCGGTAAAATGATAAGCGTAATAAAGCGAAGCATCGGAATCGTCACGACCATTGCGGTCGTAATCGTTCACCAACGGAAGTTCCGCCCAGGCGTAACGCAAGCCCTCCGGCTTAGGTTCTGGTTCCGGTTCCGGCTCAGGTTCTGGCTTTGGCTCTGGTTCCGGATTAGGTTCCGGCTCTGGCTCAGGCTCCGGTTCCGGATTAGGTTCCGGATTAGGTTCCGGGTTTTCGATTTCCTCACCATTATCTGGCGGAGCAGGAGATTCCTCTACACAGGAAAACAGAAGACAGAGAAGTGCCGTCAGAAGGAAAAACCGTTGAAAATGCTTTATACTCATTACAAATTTACGTTTTTACTATACCATCCCGCTGAAGCCGAAGAAGGCCATAGCCATTATGCTCACGGTAATGAGAGCGATAGGAAGACCTTTGAATGCTTTAGGGATATTGTTTCCGGCAAGATGCTCACGCAAACCGGCGAAAAGAATCATTGCCAAACCATATCCTATAGATGTTGCAAATGCATAAACCGTTGCTTGACCAAGGTTAAGAAGGCCTATTTCCACACCACCGAAAGAAAACTGCTTTGTAACAACAGTGATTGCGACACCGAGCACTGCACAGTTCGTTGTAATCAAAGGCAGGAAAATACCCAAAGCCTGATAGAGGGAAGGGCTGATTTTCTTGAGCACAATCTCCACCATCTGGACAAGTGAGGCGATAACCAGGATGAATGCAATGGTCTGAAGATACTCCAAGCCGAAAGGAAGGAGCAAGTATTTGTTGATAAGGAAAGTAACAACAGTAGCAAGGGTAATCACAAAGCACACTGCCCCGGACATTCCAGTGGCGGTGCTCAATTTGTTGGAAACCCCAAGGAACGGACAGATTCCCAAAAACTGCGACAAAAGAATGTTGTTTACGAAAATCGCAGAGATGATAATAAGAATGTATTCCATATTCTACTGCTCCTTTTTGAATAATTTATTGAACACAACCATAAGGTAACCGAGTACCATAAAAGCGCCCGGAGCCATTACGAAGGCAAGAATACCGTCGCCCGGAATAATCTTGAAACCGAAGGCAGAGCCGCTTCCTAATATTTCGCGGACCAGACCTATTACGGTAAGTGCCAAAGTGAATCCCAGACCTATTCCCACGCCGTCGAGAGCCGATGCCCAAGGGCCGTTCTTGCTTGCAAAAGCCTCGGCACGTCCAAGAACAATACAGTTCACCACGATAAGCGGAATAAACAGACCGAGGGTCTTATATACATCAGGCACAAAAGCCTGCATAAGCAGCTGAAGCAGAGTCACAAAAGTGGCAATTACCACAATGTACACAGGAATGTGCACCTTGTCCGGGACTGCCGGAGCAAGAAGAGAAATCACAATGTTCGAGAGAATGAGCACAAACATTGTGGCAAGTCCCATCTCAAGACCGTTGATGGCAGAGGTGGTGGTAGCCAGGGTAGGACACATACCGAGCACCAGCACAAAGACAGGATTGTTCTTGATTATGCCCTTGGTAATAGTTGCAAGATTCTTATTCATTGCTCTGACCTCCTATTGTTTTGACAAGTTCCACTGCATTGTTCACAGCCGCAACATAAGCTCTTGAGGTAATAGTCGAGGCTGTAATGGCATCGAGGCTGCCGCCATCCTTTGAAAGCGCCAGAGGGGCCTTTGCAGGAAGCTGGCGGAACTGGGAATAGAAGTGCTCGTCGGTGTTGCACTTGGCTCCCAGACCCGGAGTCTCGCTATGCGAAAGAACAGACGTGTTGTACACGGTACCATCGGCCAGAACGCCCACCATAAGCACAAGCGGACCGCCGAAACCAATTGAAGAAGAGCGGACAGCATAGGCGAGGGTCTCTTCCCCGGCACAAAGCTCGTAATAGGTGTATTCCACATCGCCCAGAGAAGCCTTCTTTTCAGCAGAAAGTTCCCCGCCCTGAGGCAGGACCTCGGAAATAGAAGCCACAAGAGCAGTATCAGCGGCTTTCTTTATCGGCTCGGCCGTGAGGGCATTGACCCCGGCAAGAAGAGCCGAACACACAAGGCACACTGCCGTGAGGCAGATGAGCATATTCTTAAGGTTGGATTGTGCTGCCATTGCTAGTTCCTCCCGTATTTTTTCTGGTGGAATGCCCTGTTCAGAAGCGGAACCACCATATTCATAATCAAAATGGCGAAGCTCATTCCTTCAGGATATGAGCCGAAGTAGCGGATGAGCATTACCAGAATACCTATTCCTATACCGTAAATTACCCCGCCCCAATCGCTCATAGGAGAAGTCACATAATCGGTAGCCATAAAGCAGGCACCGAGAATGAGACCGCCGGTGAGCAGGTTGAAAACAGGGTCGGTGAATTCAGCCGGATTGGCAAGCCAGCATATTCCGCTGAAAACAAACACTGTAGCAAAGATACTGAGCGTTATCCAAGGCTTGATTACCCTCCTTATGAGCAGATAGCCGAAACCGATGAGCAGTGCTATTGCGCTAATTTCTCCGGCCGATCCCCCTATATTGAGGAAGAGGGTGCGGAGATAGTCCGTTCCTGCAATGGCATCGACTCCCCCTTCGGCGAACCTGCCCAGCAGAGTCGCGCCCGATACGGCATCGCTGCTGTGGATGAAGCCTGCCGGAACAGTCCAGTCGGTCATATATGTAGGGAAGGAGATGAGCAGGAATACTCGGCCCGTCAAAGCCGGATTGAAGACATTCTGGCCGATTCCGCCGAAAGTCATCTTGGCTACTCCGATGGCAACGACAGCGCCTATGAATACTACCCACCAAGGGGTGGTGCAAGGCAGGTTCATTGCCAGCAGGAGACCGGTGACAACTGCAGAAAGGTCCCCGATTGTGGATGGAGCCTTGAGCAGATACTTCGTAATGGCCCATTCAAGCAGGACACAGGATGCCACGCTCACTCCCAGAACGAGGAGTTCGTGCCAGCCATAGAAAAGCACCGAAACGATTATTGCGGGAACAAGGGCAATAATCACATCCAGCATAAGGGAGCGCGTGCTCGTCTTGCTGTGAAGGTGCGGTGAAGGAGATACTATGAGTTTGTCTTTCATAAGGCATTACTTTTTTTGAGCCGCAGCGCGGGCGCGGATAATTCCCATAACCTGAGCCTTTGAAACGCGGATGCGGTCCAGAAGCGGAATATTTGCAGGGCAGCTGTAAAGACAGCAGCCACATTCGATGCAATCCTGAATGGCGTTCTGCTCCAGTCCGTCCACATCGCCGGTTTTGATGAGCCTGTTCAAAAGGAAAGGCTCGAGGCCCATAGGACAGGCATCGGAACAACGGCCGCAACGGATGCAGGCGCCCTCCGGCTTGCGGCGGGTCTGCTCTTCTGTGAGGTAAAGCAAAGAACTGCTTCCCTTGACGGTAGTAGCTTCCATATTGGCGATGGCACGCCCCATCATCGGACCGCCGCTAATGATTTTGGCGGCATCGTCCGGAACGCCGCCGGCCTGCTCGGCAATGAAAGAAAGCGGAACACCGATGCGGAAAAGGAAGTTGCGCTGCCTGTCGGCCGGCAGGCAGTCACCCGTGATGGTGAGGGTATTGCTTACAAGAGGCTTGTTTTTCTGGACGGCCTCGTAAACGGCCAGGGCTGTAGCTACATTCTGCACCACTGCACCGACGCTGATAGGCAGACCGCCGGACTTCACCTGACGGCGCATTACGGCATCGATGAGCTGTTTCTCGCCTCCCTGCGGATAGCGCTTTTTGAGAGACTGGATGCGTATGTTGCTGTACGGAAGTTCAGACAGAGCCCTTCCCATTGCTTCTATAGCCTCGGGCTTGTTCTCCTCAATTCCCACAACAGCCGGACAATCTCCCAGAATCTTCTGCATAATGGCAACACCAACAAGGATTTCCTTGCTGCGCTCGAGCATTATGCGGAAATCGCTTGTAAGATATGGTTCACATTCCGCTCCATTGATTATAAGGCACTCGGCCTTGCTTCCGGGAGCAGGATTGAGTTTCACGTGAGTAGGGAAAGTGGCACCTCCAAGTCCCACAACTCCGGCATTTTTGATGCGTTCCAGCATCTCTTCGCGACTGAGCGTGATTTCAGTAATCAGTTCAGGGCTGAGGTCTATTCCTTCTGCCCATTCATCCCCTTCGACAGCAATTTCAACGTGGGTCTGAGGACGGCCGGCAAGGTCGGCACGTGGAGCAATGCTTCGCACTGTTCCGCTCACCGGGGAATGGACGAAGGCCGAAATAAATCCTGAAGGCTGTCCGATGACCTGGCCGGCAAGCACTTTGTCACCCACAGCCACAACAGGAGTGGCGGGAGCGCCGAGGTGCTGGGCCATAGACACATACACAGTCTGAGGAAGAGGAAGCTCCTCAATACGGCAGTCCCTGGATATTTTGGAATCGGCAGGATGGATGCCGCCGATGCTAAATGTCAGTTTTTTCATTTGCTACCTCCTTTGTTGCGGCCTCCTTCGCTGCCAGAGCAGCTTCCTGGGCCTTGCGTTTGCGTTCGTTGATGCGGGCCTTTACGGCTTCCTTGTCAAGTTCTTTAGGGAAATTGACTCCGTGGATGGCTCCGGTAGGGCAAAGTGCCTCACATTCGCGGCACAGTTTGCACTTGCTGTAATCTATATATGCCAGATTGGCTTCAACTGTAATTGCCCCGTGTGTACAGGTCTTAGCGCAGATTCCACAACCGATACAAGCCGCCTTGCAAGCCTTTTTGGCCACCGGACCCTTTTCCTTGTTTACACAGCTTACATAAACCCGCATACCACGAGGTCCCTTGTTCCTGAGTTCGATGATGGAACGCGGACAAGCCTTTACACAGGCTCCGCAGGCCGTACATTTGGACTCGTCAACCACAGGAAGGCCAGTCTCCGGATCCATTGAAAGAGCTCCGAAAGCGCATGCAGCCACACAGTCGCCACAGCCAAGACAGCCATAGGCGCAGCCTGTATCGCCGGTATAAATTCCAGCCTTCACTTTGCAGGAACGTACACCGTCCCAGTCGTTTACAAGCGGTCTGTTCTGGCACGAGCCGTTACAGCGGACAACTGCCACCATAGGTGCTTTTTCGGCCACTTCCTTTCCGAGAATGGCAGCCACCTTCTTCATAACGTCATTGCCGCCCACAGGGCAGAAGACTTTCTCGAGAGAATCGGCCTTCACGGCAGCATCGGCAAAGGCACGGCAGCCGGCAAAACCGCAACCGCCGCAGTTGGCTCCGGGCATGGCCTTTTCGACCTCGTCGATTCTCGGGTCCTCCTCAACCTTGAACTTTTTGGCCACAAGGAAAAGGACCAGGGCCAAAAGAAGTCCGAGCAGGGTGAGAACCGCAATGGTTTGAATAATCGTTACAGTCATTTTTTCTTGATGTAAAATGTGTATTCGTTTTTTAACTTGTTCCTGAACAAGAATATGATCAGATAATAAAGAGCCACCAGAGCAAGCGAAGCCAATCCGCACAAAAGCTCCGCCATTCCCAATGCGGAAAAGAGAAGCACTCCGGCAATGAGCACAAGCAGAGGAAGCACATAGGCAAGCCATACGGCCTTCATTCCCATGGTCTTCTTCAGATTCACCCACACTTCCTCCCCGATGGAATAGCCCACCTGAGCCGGAAGTTCTATCTTCTTGTGCTTGATTTCGGCCATTCCGCAAAGTGCGGAAGCGTGGCAGGAGGAGCAGGCCGATTCGGAAACAATCTCCACAACCATCTGTTGCGGAGTAATTTCCACGATTTTACCGGAATGGCTGATTTCCTTTTCCATTACATTTCCTCCGGAATAATGTCATAGCTGGAAACCGTGTTCATACTGGACTCGTATTCAGGCGTTTCGCTGTACAGCGTGTCCGCAATTTCCACGAATTTCACCTTTTCGCCCTTGAAGAGCATGTCTATGTCCTTGGTCTCACCATTACGATGCTTGGCAATGATAATCTGGGTCTTCTCCTTGTCCACTTCCCCTTCCGTGAGGCCGAGGAAATCCGGACGGTGGATGAATACCACAACGTCGGCATCCTGCTCTATACTTCCCGATTCGCGAAGGTCGGAAAGAACAGGCTTGCCCTGACTTCCCTGGCGTTTCACACTTTCGCGGGAAAGCTGCGACAGGGCTATGATTGCCACATTCAACTCCTTGGCCGTGGCCTTGAGCATACGGGAGATGGCGGCCACCTCCTGCTCGCGCACGCCCTTGAGTTCGGTAGGGCCCTGCATAAGCTGGAGATAGTCCACAATGATGAGTTCCACCTTTTTCTGGTTCACCAGATTCTTGGCCTTGGAGCGGAATTCCATAATAGGCAGGCCCGGAGTCTCGTCGATATAGAGAGGGGCCTTCTGCAGACGCTTGAGGCTCTGCTCCAAAAGCACCCACTCATCGTTTTCGAGCTTGATGCCGCCTTTGATTTTATCGGCGCTCAGGCCCGATTCTGTTGTCATCAGACGGCTTGCAAGCTGTATGGATGACATTTCCAAAGAGAAGAAAGCCACAGGCCTGTTATGGTCCACAGCAGCGTTGCGCGCAAGATTGAGCGCAAAAGCTGTCTTTCCCACAGAAGGACGGGCCGCAAGGATTATGAGGTCCGATTTCTGCCAGCCGTTAGTGATTTTGTCCAGGCTCGGAAAACCCGAAGGAACACCGCTGTAGCCACTGATGCTCTGCAACTGCTGCAGACGCTCCATGGCCTTGGAAATCACTGTGCCGATATCCTGGACGCTGTGTTTCTCCCCGCCTTCCGTGGCATTGAACACCTTGGTCTGGGCACGGTCCACAAGGACATCGAGCTTGATTTCGTCGTTGTAGGAATCGTTCAGGATGTCATGGGCAGCGCTGATGAGGTCGCGCTGTATGGCCTTCTGCTTGAGAATGCGAAGATAAGCCTCTATATGGGCGGCCGATCCCACCTTGCCGGCCAAATCGGCCACGATGCCGGGGCCTCCAACATCCTCCAGACGGTCCTGCTGGATGAGTTTGTTCACTACGGTAACGCTGTCTATAGGCTGATGCTCATTGACCAGCGATACCATAGCTTCGAAAATCATACGGTGCCGTTCACTGAAAAAGCAGTTCGGCTTGAGCTCATCAACAGCCTCGTCTATACAACGGGGCTCGAGGAGCATTGCACCGAGCACTGCCTCTTCCACATCCAAAGCCTGAGGAGGGGTCTTCCCCAACTCACGACCTATCTGGGCAACGACATCGTCACTCGCTTTCTTTCTCCTTTCGGCCATTGCTATTCTGCCTTAGCCAGTGGGTTTACAAGAATACGTCCGCAGTTTTCGCAGATAATAAGCTTCTTACCGGAAGATATTTCGATAAGGCGCTGTGGGGTAATGGTATTGAAGCAACCTCCGCAAGAGTCTCCGTTATAGACCGATACCACTGCGAGATGGTTGTGCACGCTGTTGCGGATGCGGTCGTAGGCCACGAGAGTGCGCTCGTCGAGCTTGGAGCTGTACTCCTCACGCTTGGCCAGAAGCCTCTCCTCGTCCTTGGCTGTAGATTCAACGATGCTGTCGAGTTCCCCGCGCTTTGCGGCAAGGTCCTCTTCCCTGATGGCCAGACGGCCCTGGAGGTCGTCGATATCGGCCCTGAAGCCGGAAATGGCCATACGCTCCTCGTTGATATGCTTCTGGGCGATATCACGCAAAAGACCGAGATTCTCAAGCTCCTTGCTTATGGAGTCGAACTCACGGCTGTTGGCGATATTGGTGAGCTGGGCCTGATATTTTGCGATTTCCACATCGTACTCCTCAATCTGCTTCTTGCAATTGGCGATTTTGAGGTCGGACTGGGAAATGAGAGACTTGAACTCGTCCACACGGGCTTTGAGGCCGTCGAGTTCTTTCTCGATTTCAGCCACTTCCTGAGGAAGGGCACCGCGAAGATTCACAATCTTCTCGATTTCATTGTCGGTCTCCTGAAGGGAGTAGAGCACCTGAAGTTTCTCTTCTACAGAGAGAGCTCCTTCACCGAAGTTCCTGGAGAGGGACACAAAGGTCTCCCGCTGGTCGATAGGAGTCTCGATTTTCTTGCTTTTTACTTTTTCTGACATATCTGATTCTGATTATTTTCGTGGGTCGCAAAGTTAATGAAAAGTTCTCAATTTTATAGTATTTTTTTCACTTCCTCCAAACGGGCCTTCACAAGCTTGAGACCGGCCAGTGCCTTGGCCTTGTTATCCTGGGAAGAAAGGCCTTCGGAAAGGACACGCACCGCACCGTTGATGGTGAGGCCCTTCACCTGAATCAGACGCTGGATTTCCTTCAGCAGTTCTATATCCTTCTGTGTATAGAGCCTGTTTCCGCGGCTGCTGCGCTTGAGCCGAGAAAGCTGGGGAAAAGAATCGCTCCAGTATCGTATGCAGCTGGCCTGTTCGCCGAGCATCTGCGCCACTTCGCTCACAGTATAGTACAGCTTTTCCATAAGGTCCTAATCCATTGACTGTTCCGTATTGGCAGCCATATAAAACATATTGGCATATTCATCGGCGCTCACCGATGCGAAGATGAAGTTCACGGGATCCACCGTCTGGCCCATATAGCTCACCTCGTAGTGCAGATGCGGAGCAAAGGAACTGCCGCTCATTCCCACAGTGCCTATCTTTTGCCGGGCCTTGACCTTCTGGCCGCGTTTGACCGACATTGTGGAAAGGTGGGCGTATTTTGTCACATAGCCCCCGGCGTGCGAGATGGTCACAGTATTGCCCGAACCCTTGTTCGACTTTACCACCTCTGTCACCGTGCCTTCGCCGGAGCTATACACCGGAGTTCCGCTCGGGACGATGATGTCGAGCCCCTTGTGCGGCACCCTTGCCTTGAGCACAGGATTGGTCTTGAGACCGACCGATGCGCCCAGCTGGGTGAAGGAGATGTCCTTGAGCGGAAGGAACATAGGAGGAATAAGGGCATTGTCCGATGCCACCTTGTAAAGGGCCTCCCGGAAGCTGTTCTCTATCTTGAACATATCCTCATACATACGGTCCGATTTGTCCGAAGCATAGGCTATTAGTTTGGTATTGAGAACAGTATCGTTCAGGGCAGTGAGAGTGTTGATGGGGTCCACGCTCGGAGCACTGGAATTGAAGACATCGCGGTAGATGGCTCCGTCCTTGAGCTCGAGATTGGAGATGGCATCGTCCAAAAGCTCCTGGCCCGGAAGGAGCTGGGGATAGAGCTTTTCGTACATTTTGTTCTCCCTCTTGAGACGTCCCTCCACGTCGGTGTTCACGGCCACGGAGAAAACAAGATACAGCACCAGCGCCAGCACAAATGCAGTCACGGCAGCAATCAGCAGGAAACGCAGTACCCGCTGATAAGGTTTGTCCGACTCCTTGAAAAGAAAGTCGGACCCTATTCTGTATCTATGATCGCTCATTTTCGTTTGCTATCTTTTCTACCATTGCCTGATATTCGTCCGGCTTCATGGTCAAATCCATAAATGGCGCCGGGTCTATCGGCTTGGTCTTGTAGAGCACTTCATAATGAAGGTGAGGGCCGGTGGACTGGCCGGTATTGCCCACAGTTCCTATCTGCTCGCCGCGCTTGACTTTCTGGCCCTTTTTCACATTGATGTCCTTGAGATGGGCATAGCGGGTCTTGTATCCGAAACCGTGGTTTATGACCACTTCGTTGCCGTAACCGAAGAAATTGTAGCGCACCTTCTCCACTTCGCCGTCGCCCGTAGCATAGACGCCGGGCCCCACCTTGCCTGTGGCGAAATCGAGGCCGTCGTGGAAAATTCTGCGCTGCTTGATAGGGTGCATTCTGTAGCCGAAGCCGCTGGAAATCCGGTAACTTCTCGGAATAGGGTTGATAGGAGGAACGCTAGGCATACAGGAGCTCAGCTGGTCGGCCTGCTTGGAAACGAGGGCCACTTCGTCGAGAGCCTTGCTCTGGATATAGGAACGCTTGGTGAGCACATCAAGACGCTTCACCGTGCTTTTGAGAAGGGCCGATGCCCCGAAATCGTCGAGATAAGAATAGCGGTTCACGCCGCCGAAACCGGCCTGTTTCACTTCCTGGGGAATGTCTTCGAGACCGAAGATGGAACGGTACACATCGTCGTCACGCTTTTCTATGCCGTCGAGCAGGCGCTCGGACATGTCCAGTTCGTGATTGAGAAGTTCAAATTTGGCCACCCATGCCGCATTCTCTTTCTTGAGACGGGCCGTTTTGGGCAAATCCAGACCCAGAACACGGGTATAGAACCAGAAATAGAAAAACACGAGGAGAACCACCGTTCCCGCAAAAAGCAGCACCTTGAGCGCAATATGGAACTTGGAATCTTCCTGACGCTCATACATCAGAGTGTCGGGGTTGTAAACATATTTGCTGAATCTGGACATCCGCACAAATTTACTTTTTTTCTTTGAGTCTTGCAATTTCTGCGGCAGAAGTTCCGCAAAGAGCCTTGTAAAGGCCAGCATCGCGCCAACCGCGAAGGAAGTCCCCTACAGGCATACGCTTCTTGCCCTGCAACTGAACATCCTTGAGTTCGAGAGCATTACCATCGCCGCAGACAATGGAAAGACTGCTCTTTCCGTCACTTAATATGGTTCCGGCAGGCAGATTTTCAGGAGCAGCAACAACAGCAGAAGCAAAAATCTTCAGAAGCTGAGGCTCCGCGCCTTCTTTCTGTATATAGGTATAGGCTGCAGGATACGGGCTCAGACCTCTCACAAGATTGTGAATCTGCAGGGCCGGAGCATTCCAATCTATATTCTGGAGTTCCGGAGTGAGCTTTGGAGCAGGCTTGAGCACCTCGCTGCCCTGAACGAAGCTGCGCTGGGTGCGGGTCTCGACATTCTTCTCGATTATTCCTTGAACCGTTTCGAGTACAAGGTCCGAGCCCATAGCCATAAGCTTGTCGTGAACGGTTCCGGCATTGTCCTCATCGGAAATTCGGCATTCCTGGCGCAGAATAATTCCACCGGTATCTATGTTCTTGTCTATCATGAATGTGGTTACACCGGTAATCTTTTCACCGTTGATAAGAGCCCAGTTGATAGGGGCGGCTCCCCTGTATTGAGGAAGCAGGGCTGCATGGAGATTGAAAGTACCCAGACGCGGCATCTTCCACACCTCTTCCGGAAGCATCCTGAAGGCAACGACAACAAAGATGTCGGCCTTGAGGGCCTTGAGCTGGGCAAGGAATTCGGGGTCTTTGAGCTTAAGAGGCTGAAGCACAGGAATATTGTGTGCCACAGCGTACTTTTTGACCGCACTTTCGTTCACTTTGAGGCCGCGTCCGCTGGCCTTGTCGGCCACGGTAACAACGCCCACCACATTGTATTTGTGTTTTACAAGGGCATCGAGAGGAGCCACTGCGAACTCCGGAGTGCCCATATAGACAATTCTTGTTTTGCGGAAGAGGCCGCCTATTTTGCTGGCCAGTTTCCTGAATGAAGCTTTTATGGAATCCATGTTGATAATCGGAGAATCGTGTACTGCCTTCCACGACAGGTACATACCTATCGGGAAAAGTACCATTGAGGAGATGAAAGCTCCTATCGGGGCACCCACTGCACCATTCTTCGCCAGCTTGATGCCGGAGATGTCCACCACCCAGTAGAGCACGAAGAACAGAACGGAAATGATGGCACTGGTTCCCAGCCCTCCCTTGCCTATGAGGGCACCTAAAGGGGCTCCCACGAAGAAGAGGATGAAGCAGGCCAGAGCCTGGGCAAACTTCTTCAGCAGTTCCACACTGCTGTGCCTGAGATAGAACTGGTCCACATAGGTCTCGCTGCTGTAGCCGGTGAGTTCTCCGGCCATGGCATTGGCCTTGTCGGCCGCCTGGCTCAGTGCGCGTATCTTGTCCTTTCTCTTCTTCCATGTGAGGAAACTCTCATCCTCGAAATTTGTGCTGTGGGCTGCCGTCCAGGCAGTGTCCAGCTGTTTCTTGAAGAGCAGGAAATTGCCGTCCTTGAGCTTTTTGTAATGTTTGATATCGGCCGAATCGCTCACGGCCCTGAGGGAGTCGCGCTCAAAGCGGAGCTGGGTCACCTTCTTGGCCATTGTCTGATTGCCGTATCGGGCCTCGTCACTCTTTTGGAAGGCATAGTTGGAGAGGGAAATGATGAGCTGCTGGTTGTCGAAAGAGATTTTCTGCAGTTCGTGTATGTCCTCCTTGTTCTTGCGGCTGTTGCTTTCCTGGTAGTTGGTGCCGTTGTAAAGGGTGAAGATGAGATAATCTTTGGACTTGGACAGGCGCATCGTGGCGGAATCGGCAAGGGTGATGGAGATGTTGCCCTTTTTGGAAGTATGGTCGTAAACCATCACGGAGTGCATCATTCCGTCTTTGCTCTGGTCCTCGACACGGAGGATGTAGCCGTCGATTCCGTCGTAGAACGTTCCGGACGGGATCTTGATTTCCTCCTTGGTGCGGGAGATGTCGTCGCGAAGGGTGAAGATCTCATTGTAGGCCTTCGGCACAAGATTGTTGCCGACGAAGAAGGCTCCCACGGCAATGAAGGCCGATACTATCGTGAGGGGTATCATCACCCTCACAAGAGACACTCCGCTGGCCTTGATTGCCAGAAGCTCGTTGTTCTCCGTCATCTGACCGAGAGTCATCATCGAGGCGAGCAGGGTGGCAAGAGGCAGGGAGAGAGGGAGGATGGTGCAAGTACCCCACATCATAAACTCGAGTATCACCTTGAAGCCCAGGCCTTTGCCCACAAGTTCATCTATATACACCCAGAGAAACTGGAGCATAAGGATGAACACCACCACCAGAAGGACGGCGACAAAAGGCCCGATAAAGGCTTTAAGTATGAAACGGTCGAGTTTCTTCATTTATTTTGCCGTGGCGAGATTGACAAGAGTATCGAGGGCCTGTGACAGTCCTTCGGTGTTCTTTCCGCCCGCCGTTGCAAGGCCCGGCTGGCCGCCGCCTCCGCCGAGAATGAACTTCGCGGCCTCACGGATGTCCTTGCCGGCATTCTTGCCCGCAGCCACAAGGTCGGCGGAATACATCAGCAGCAGCTGAGGCTTGCCGTCGAACTCATAAGCGGCAACGATGGCCGTATTCTTGAGTTCCTTCTGAAGCAGAAGACTGGCATCGCGCACCAGGGAAGGCTCGCGGCTGTCCTCCGGAAGGTGTTTCACTTTGATGAGCTGAACTCCGTTCACCTCTTTGGCGGTGGAGCTCAGAGCCTTGGCAAACTCTGCAACCTTCTGTTTTGCAAAGGCTTCAGCCTGCTTCTTATAGTTGGCGTTCTCTGCAATGAGCTTCTGGATGGCACCGGCAAGATCCGGGATATTGTTAAAGAAAGACCTTGCAGTGCGCACAGCCTCCTGTGCCACCTCGGAATAGCGCTCGGCGTCGATGCCGGTAACAGCCTCTATCCTTCGGATACCTGCAGCAATGGCGCTTTCGGAGACAATCTGGAAATAACCGATATTTCCTGTGGCACTTGTATGGCACCCGCCACAAAGCTCCACGCTGTCGCCAAACTTGATCACCCTCACCCTGTCTCCGTATTTTTCTCCGAAGAGGGCAATGGCTCCCATCTGACGGGCCTGCTCCATGGTGGCATCCCTCTGCTCTTCACGAGGATAGTTTTCCCTGATAAGCTCGTTCACACGATGCTCCACCTGACGAATCTGATCCTGGCTGAGCTTCTCAAAATGGGAGAAGTCGAAGCGCAGATAGCTTTCACATACATAAGAACCCTTCTGCTCCACGTGTGTTCCCAAAACCTCCCTGAGCACCTGGTCGAGAAGGTGGGTGCAACTGTGGTTGTTCTCGATACGTCTGCGGCGTGCGGCATCTACCACAAGGGTAAAATCCCCTTCGCAGTTCTGAGGCAGGCTTTTGGCGATATGTATGGTAAGATTGTTCTCCTTTATGGTGTCGAGTATCTCTATCTTTTCTCCATCGGCCGATACGATATACCCGCTGTCTCCAACCTCGCCGCCCATCTCTCCGTAGAAAGGAGTGCGGTCGAACACAAGCTGCAGACTGCTGCGGTTCTTCTGAACCACACTGCGGTGTTTCAGGAGTTTGACTCCCTCAACAGTGGTCTGGTCATAGCCCACGAAGCGGCTTTCACCCTCGTGGAATTCCACCCAGTCGCCGAACTCGTTGGAAGTGGCGTTGCGGGCGCGCTCCTTCTGCTTCTGCAGCTCGACCTGGAAAGCGTCGAGATCAACTTTGTAGCCGTTTTCCGATGCAATGAGTTCCGTGAGGTCGATCGGGAAGCCGAAGGTATCGTAGAGCACAAAGGCATCGACTCCGTTTATGGTTTTGGAATCGGCCGATTTGGCCATATATTCGTCGAGAAGCTTGATTCCCCTGTCGAGAGTGCGCAGGAAGGCCATTTCTTCCTCCCTGATTACCGATTCAATGAGTTTCTGCTGGCTCACAAGTTCCGGATAGGCCTCGCCCATGTCACTGATGAGCTGAGGAAGCAGACGGCAGAGGAAAGGCTCGGTGAAACCGAGGAAAGTGTAGCCGTAACGCACTGCACGGCGCAGGATGCGGCGGATAACATAACCGGCCTTCACGTTGGACGGAAGCTGACCGTCGGCAATGGAGAAAGCGATGGCGCGGATGTGGTCCGCAATTACGCGCATTGCCACATCGCACTGGGCATTCTCTCCGTAGCGGTGGCCGCTGAGTTCCCCTATCTTTGCAAGCATTCCGGTGAAGACATCGGAATCGTAGTTACTGTTTTTGCCCTGGAGCACTGCGCACAGGCGCTCGAAACCCATTCCGGTGTCGATATTCTTGGCCGGAAGATTTTCGAGATGGCCGTCGGCCATACGCATGTACTGCATGAACACAATGTTCCATATTTCGATAACATGAGGGTCGGACTTGTTCACCAAATCCCTTCCGAGAACTCCGGAAGCCTTCTCCTCAGGCGTACGTATGTCGATGTGGATTTCAGAGCATGGACCGCAAGGGCCTGTGTCGCCCATCTCCCAGAAATTGTCGTGCTTGTTTCCGAGAAGGATATGGTCCTCCGGCAGATGCTTGAGCCAGGCCTGGCGGGCCTCATCGTCCATCGAGGTGCCATCTTCGGCACTTCCCTCAAATACGGTGGCGTAAAGCAGGTTCTTGTCTATCTTGTAAACTTCAGTGAGCAGTTCCCAGGCCATATCTATGGCCGCGGTCTTGAAATAGTCGCCGAAGCTCCAGTTGCCCAGCATTTCGAACATTGTATGGTGGTAGGTATCGTGCCCCACTTCTTCGAGATCGTTGTGCTTGCCGCTCACGCGCAGACATTTCTGGCTGTCCGCCGCACGTTTGTACGGGGCCTTGCAGTTTCCGAGGAAAATATCTTTGAACTGATTCATTCCGGCGTTGGTGAACATCAGGGTAGGGTCGCCCTTCACCACCATCGGAGCCGAAGGCACAATTGTGTGCCCTTTTGAAGCGTAGAAATCAAGGAATTTCTGTCTTATTTCTTTCGATGTCATAGTAGTATTTGCATAATCGCGCAAATATAGCAATTATTTCCAAGATTTGAGCAGGCTGGAATGGTATTTGCACACCTTTGGCCCGGTGAACAAATCTTAACAATATATGGAAAAGACAAGACTTATCGGCAGCTGCGCCATTGCCGCTGCAATTGTTGTGTGCGGGCTTTGCCTGCCCAAGGCCGTCAGGGAGTACCGCTCCTACGACAGAACCGTTTCGGTGAAGGGCTTGTGCGAGCGGGAAGTGTTGGCCGACAAGGTTATATGGCCGATTACCTTCAAAAACATGGCCGACGACCTGGGGAGCCTTACTGCCCAGATTGAAAAGGACAGGAACAGCATTCTCGAGTTCCTCAAAAAGGAAGGTCTGACCGATTCCGAAATCACTGTCAACGCTCCTTTCATTTCCGACAAGTTCGCTTCGACTTATGGGATGGACAGGAAATTCCGTTATATCAGCAAGACTGTCATCACTGTCTGCTCCCATCAGGTGGAGAAGGTTACGGCCATGAGTTCCAGAATTTCCGAGCTGCTCAAGAAGGGCATACTCATTGGCGGGGAGAATGAGTGGGATGCTGCCAACAGGCTCTGCTATGAATTTGAGGGACTCAACGACATCAAACCGGAGATGATACAACAGGCTACCGCAAATGCACGTGTTGCTGCAGAGCAGTTTGCGAATGATTCGGGGAGCAGAATCGGTAAAATCAAAACCGCTTCTCAGGGCACCTTCAGTATCAGTGACCGCGACTCCAACACTCCTCAAATCAAGAAAGTTCGCGTTGTGAGCTCAATCACCTACTGCCTCGACAACTGATTGTTTCTCTGCTTAAGGACAGTTCCGTTAATCCAACTGAATTATATTCTGCGAGTCAGCCAGGCTTATGGCTTTCAGGCGGATGCGCGCTGCGGCTTGTCCTGCGAAGTCGGTGATGGCCGGGAACTCGCTACGCTCAAACACCCCGGCCATTGTTCCACCTCCTTCTGGTCCAAGCTGCGCTCGCGGATGGACGCCTTGCGTCCATTGCTCGCGCAGTCCCCTTGCGCCGCAAGCCTTTCAGCCACAAACCTGCCTGCCTCGCAGTTTACTTACAGTTCATCATTTACAACTGGTTGGATTTACGGCAGAAGGGTAGTTCGCCGGAAGAAACCTCGTCTCCTGAGGAAGGAGGGGACCCACAAGCGCTCGGCGCGCAGTGGGGAGGAGTTTCTGAAGGCGAACTACCCTTCTGCCGTTATAACACCAAACAGTTTACATTGCCTGTTTTTTGAAAAGCACGATGCTCAAAGGCAGGGCCAAGAGGGCCATCGTGGCGCTCACCGGGAGATAGATACCGAAATTGCAATACTCCACCACGAGATAAGTAATCAGCAGCAATGCCACACCCATTGCGGAACTGAGCAGATAATGCTTACGTATGTCCTTGGTCTTGAGCAGCACCCTTGCAAGATTAGGCACCCCGAGACTCACAAAACCAATGGTTCCGCAAATACTTACCACACTGGTTACCAGGATGCTTATCATACAGAGTATTCCTGCCTTGGCCGGATTGGAGAGTTCGATTTCTCCCTTGTAGTGGCGCGTCAGAGCCTTGGAACAGAAACAGGCACAAGCCATTCCGGCAGCAAACAGCAGAAGAGAGATAACAATATCCAAAGTGGTGACCCCCTCAAGTTTGAAATTGGCCGCTCCCCAAAGATAATACTGCTTCAGCAGCTCTCCGCTCGGAGCATTGGTAACCACAATTGTTCCCAGGGAACCCACGAAAGTTCCGAAAATGATACCGAAGGTTATAAGCCTGGAAGTATCCAGCCTCAAGGCGACAAGGGAGACAAAAAGAGCGCATACGGCCTGGCAGACAAAAGCCCCCACAGTGAGGGAACACCAGCCGCTCATAGTAGCGGCGGCAGCGCCAAGACAGGCAGCGCTGCCCAAGCCCAGAGAATAGATGTCGCCCAGCTGGTTGCGCCACAAATACTGCATCTGCACGCCCCCTACAGGCAGAGCAATGCCGCAGAGAATGACATAAAGCAGATTAATCATACAGTTTCAGCACCTTCTGCGGATTGAGCCCCGCACAGTCGAAGAAATAGAGAATCTTACCTTCGGAATCGAGCACATACACATCTCCATTGGTCTTGTAGTCGGAGCATCCCACATATACCTCTCCGCTCGAAGCATCGACCGAAAGGGAATAATATGGGGTAAAATTCTCTGCACCGAAAGTTCCGAGAGGCTTGTTCGCGGAGGCATCGTGACAGTAAAGACTTCCCGAAACCTGCCACAAATCATCGTAGAAACCGCAGGCCAGATAAAGCACATCATCCGGGCCCATGGCAAGGCTCTTCACATCATTGTATGGGCAGTCGGAAAGGGTGGCGGCTGCAATGTCATATGCCTGAAGCATAGGCCGGATATTGGAATAGTTGCCATAGCTGAGGATATATATCCACTTCCCGGCCGAATCGGCACAAAGAGCTACAGGATTGGTATTGACCTCAATGGAAGATACCTGCTTGAACTCCACCGGATCCACTACCGACAAAGTGTTGTTGAAGTCTGGAGAAAGAGCACCTCCGGAATTGGCAACATATATCTTTCCTGCCGCATAGCAGAGACCTTCCGGATTGGCTCCTACAGCGCAGAGCCGCATCTTGTGTGTATCGGGGTCGATTTCTCCGAGATAGCCCTCATAATAGGTGACATAAACCCTGTTACGGGCATACAGGAGGCAGCGCGGGGAAAGCTGGATATCGTTGGAGTAGGCGCGCAACTCGTCTTTGACAGTGTAATTGCGGTCGCAGACATATATCAGCTGGGAGCCGTTCATAGCAATATAGAGTTCGTCTCCGACAATAATCATATCCTGCCCGAGATCACCGGGCCTGCGGCCGTTGGCAGCTTCGAAAACATTGGCAGCAAGTGTTTTATCCTCTGTAGAATAGACGCACAATGAAGCATCGTTCCCGCCCCAGTTGCCATTGTTCAGGACCAGAAGTCCGTATGGGGAAGGTTCAAGTGGAGATTCTGTACGCGGGGCCTGACAGGAGCAGACCAAAAACAGCATAAGTACTGGCAAAATGAATTTTTTCATCAGTATGATAATTTTATAGTCAACCGGTAATTCCTTGCCGGCATAGGATAGTATTGTATGATTTCGTAGTTGATGTTGGTGATGTTAAGGGCATCGGCACTGAGCTGAAGGCGGCAGAATCGGCCGAAAGAAAACTCACGGGAAATACTCAGGCTGTGGTCCGCATAGGGGTCCATACGGTAGGCCGGCGTGTTCTGCGCAAGACTGTAGCGCTCCCCCACTGCTGAAAGGCTGTAGGACAGGCGACAGAAAGGCAGCTCGAACTGCAGGCCTGCACCGGCGCTGTGCCTGGGCGTATAGGCTATCTGATGCCCATAATTCTTGGCGGAAGGGTCGGTGAGGTCCACAGCCCTGTTGAAAGAATAGTTTATATCTGCCCTGAGGCCCAGCCATTCGAGCGGACGGCCCTGCCAGTGGAGGGCCAGATCGCAGCCGAGCATCTGCACCTTTCCCACATTGCGCATACTCCAGATGAACATGGTCGGCACTGCCACAATCTTGTCTTTCACCAGATTATAGAAGACATCGGCCGATGCCCCAATGTTCCCGGCGCTCCAACTGAGTCCCAGATTGTTCTGCCAGGCCCTTTCCGGAGCGAGGTCCCTGTTGCCGGTGCGCGGGTAGTAAAGGTCGTTGAAAGTAGGCAGGCGAAGACTCTGCTTGCTGCTTGCCCTGAGGCTGAAATTATCGTTGATGGCATAGCTCAGGCTCAGGGAAGGACTCAGGCCGGCGAAAGGATCGGCCGCCTCCCCGCGGTCGGACATCTCATACATCAGGCTTGCGAGCACCGAAGCTGTGAGGCTGAGCGAAGAGGTCTGCAGTTTGGCCGATACCGCACTGTATGAAAGCAGCCTCCACGGCCATATACAATTTGGGATATTGGATTCGAGAGCGTTACATATTATATCCTCTGCAATACTGAAGCTGAAGATGGACCAGGGATGATATAGCAGAACCCCGCTGAAAGCTGCCTCATTCTGCAGATAATAATCGTCCAGAGGCGTGGCGTATCTGGGGTCGGAATTGGTGTAGCGGTTCCATTTTGAAGTCCAGCTGGCACTCAGCCGCATCTGCCCATTAAGCCTTGCAGGGCCCTCGTACAGGGCCGAAAGAAACAGATCCTTGTCCCAAAGACGCTCGGAAGGGTGCTGGGTGTAGAGTATCACACTTCCGGGAAGACCTCTCGAACTGTCGTACCAGGTACCGCAAAGGCGCAGGCTTCCGCGCGGAAGGGTGCCGAAAACACGCAGCTGGGCATTGAGGGCGGAGATGTCGGAATTGAGGCGAAGCTGCTCCTGGGTCTGAGTACCGTTCCGGATTGAAAAAGGATAGTTCCCTTCCGAACTCAGGTAGGACAGGGAGCCTGAAGCACTCCATTTGGGAAAAGGACGGCATTTGAACTCAAGTCCCGATTTCAGGGTCCCGAAACTGCCGGCACTCAGCAGTGCACCGGCCCCGAAATTCCTGTTTTCCTCAAAAACGGGAGGGGCGACATTTATGCTCACGGCACCCACGCCCGAAAGCTGCCTCGCACTGCAGAAAATATCGTTGCTGCCGGCTATCTCCACCTTGATGGAAGCGATGTCGTCGAGGCTGTATCGGCCCAAATCCACCTGGCCGTTCATCGCATCGGACAGACATATACCGTCCAGCACCAGACAGCTGTGCTGGGCTCCGAAATTGCGGATGCTCACTGTCTTGAGCCCGCCCAGACCGCCGTAATCCTTTATGCTCAAGGCCGAAAAGCCGCGCAACGCCTCGCTCAGACTCTGAGCCGGAGTGTTCTGAAGCTGCTCCTTCCCCATATAGAGCACAGGCACGGCACTGTTGAATGAGAGCTCGCGTGCTGCAGTCGAACGGGCGGCAGCGAGGGTATCCTGCTGGGGCACATTCAAACTCAAGACGGCAAGAAGGGCTAAAAAATGCATAATAGGTATTGATCCAAGCCAAACAACAAGTGGAGCAAAGTTAGGCAAAAATGCGTATATTTGCACACTTATGGATGAAGTAATCAAAGATTTCACCTCCAAGGACTACAAGGAGGGCTTTGTGACGGACATCGAGCAGGATTACGCTCCAAAGGGCTTGAACAAGGATATCATACGCCATATCTCTGCCCTCAAAGACGAGCCGCAATGGCTGCTGGACTTCCGCCTCGAGGCCTATGACAGGTGGCTTCAGATGGAGCCTCCAACCTGGGGGCATCTACGTCTTCCGGAAATTGATTTTCAGGACATTATATATTATGCCGCTCCAAAAGCCAGAAAAGAAGGCCCCAAGGAGATAGACCCCGAACTGGAAAAAACTTTCGACAAGCTGGGCATTCCTCTGCGCGAACGCGAATTTCTGGCCGGAGTAAAGGACAAATCGAATGTTGCGGTGGATGCCGTGTTCGATTCTGTGAGCGTTGCCACCACATTCCGCGCCAGCCTGGCCGAGAAAGGCATCATCTTCTGCTCCTTCTCCGAAGCGGTTCGCGAATACCCCGAGCTGGTGCGCAAGTACCTGGCATCGGTAGTGCCGGTCGGAGACAACTTCTACGCCGCGCTCAACAGCGCCGTTTTCTCCGACGGTTCGTTCTGCTACATCCCAAAAGGGGTGAAGTGCCCTATGGACCTTTCGAGCTACTTCCGTATCAACGCCAGCGGCACGGGCCAGTTCGAGCGCACTCTCATCATCGCCGACGAAGGCTCCCAGCTCAGCTATATGGAAGGCTGCACCGCGCCGATAAGGGACGAACACCAGCTGCACGCCGCGGTGGTGGAAATTGTAGTGGAAAAGGGGGCCGATGTGCGCTACAGCACCGTGCAGAACTGGTACCCGGGCGATGCCCAGGGCCGCGGAGGCATTCTCAACCTTGTGACCAAACGCGGAATCTGCAAAGGCGAAGCTTCGCACCTGAGCTGGACCCAGGTCGAGACCGGATCGGCCATTACCTGGAAATACCCTTCCACCATCCTCAAAGGCGACAACAGCACTTCGGAGTTCTACTCCGTTGCCCTAACCAACAATTATCAGATGGCCGATACTGGAACGAAGATGATCCACATCGGACGCAACACCCGCAGCCGCATTGTATCCAAGGGAATAAGCGCCGGGCACAGCGAAAACTCCTACCGCGGCCTGGTGCAGATGAACGGCGGTGCCGACAATGCCCGGAACTACTCGCAGTGCGACTCCCTGCTGATCGGCTCGCAATGCGGGGCACACACCTTCCCTGTCATCCGCAACTCCAACCCGAGTGCGGTGGTGGAACACGAGGCAACGACCTCGCGCATAAGTGAAGAACAACTGTTTTACTGCAATCAGCGAGGCATCCCTGCCGAAGAGGCCGTGGGGCTGATTGTAAATGGTTATGCAAAAGAAGTGCTTCAGCGACTCCCTATGGAGTTCGCCGTGGAAGCCCAAAAACTGCTTTCGGTTTCGCTCGAAGGCTCAGTAGGTTAGAATTATGGATTGGATGAATTTTACACTTTTTTCGCTTGGCGGAGCGCCGGTGCTTCTGATAGATGTAATTACATCGGTATTGGGCCTGACCTGCGTTTTCCTCGCAGGAAGGAACAGCAAATACAATTTCTGGGTGGGCTATCTCTACACTACCGCCCTTTTTGTGATGTTCTGGAACAAGCACCTCTACGCAAGTCTTTTGCTTCAGCCCATCTCCCTTATGATCAATGTAATGGGGCACTACCGCTGGACTCACCCCAAGGAAGGGGAGAAAAGCAGCAAAGACGAGAAGGCTTTGGCCGTGTCGCGTCTGAGCGCCGTTCAGAGGGTTTTTGCAGTGGTGGCAGTGCTTGTGATTGCAGGAGTATGGGGCTGGCTGCTGGATGTACTTTTCCCTGCAGACCCGCACCCATATCTGGATTCCTGCGTTACTGTCCTTATTCTGGTTGCACAGTTCCTGAGCGCCCAGAAGAAATGGGACTGCTGGATTGCCTGGCTGCTGGTGAACATCACCCAGATTGCCCTTCATATCTCGGTGGGACACATCTTCATGCCAATAGTGTGCGGCCTGTATCTAATAAACGGCCTGTGGTCGCTGATAAGCTGGTCTAAACTTTACAAGAACAAAGCATAGTACAATGGACAACAACATACTTCTAGAAATCAAGGACCTGCACGCAGGTGTTGAAGGCAAGGAAATCCTTCACGGAGTAAATCTTACCATACGCCGAGGCGAAGTTCACGCAGTGATGGGGCCAAACGGTGCGGGCAAGTCAACCCTGAGCGCAGTGCTTGCAGGCAAGCCTCAGTTCACCGTCACTTCCGGCAGCATCAGCTTTGCCGGACAGGATCTTTTGTCCATGAGCCCGGAGCAGAGAAGCTGGGCCGGAATTTTCCTGAGTTTCCAATATCCTATAGAGATTCCGGGCGTAAGCATCACGAATTTCATGAAAGCGGCCTTATCTGCGCGCCGCAAGGCTGCGGGTCTTGACGATTTGAGTCCTGCCGAGTTCCTCAAGCTGATGAAAGCCAAAATGGCTTTGGTCCAGATGAAAGGGGAATTTGCCAAGCGTGATGTGAATGTAGGCTTTTCCGGAGGAGAGAAGAAGAGAGCCGAAATTTTCCAGATGGCAATGCTGGAGCCCGTGCTTTCCATTCTTGACGAGACCGACAGCGGTCTGGATGTGGATGCCCTCCGGGTTGTCGCAGACGGTGTGAATGCTCTCCGCACTCCGCAGACTTCGTCCATTATCATTACCCATTACCACAAGCTTCTGCAATATATTGTGCCCGATGTGGTGCACGTGCTCAAAGATGGAGTGATTGTGCGTACTGCAGGCCGTGAGCTTGTGGATGAAATTGAATCAAAAGGTTTTGAGAATATCAATGGATAAAAAGGTCTATATTGTTGGGAAAGATACCATCCCGCAGCACCTGGTTTTGGGATCGGGAGAAAGCTTCTATGCCACTTTCGTGGTCGGCGAGGGAGTGAATGCCGATGTGAAACTTGAAGTGGAGCTTGCCGGTCCGGGAGCCTCGCTCGACCTTGCCGGAGTATATCTGTGCAAAGCGGATGAAAAAGTGGCTTTCCATCTCAATGTGCGCCATCTGTGCGGAGAATGCCACTCCCGGCAGCTGTTCAAAGGCGTTGTGGACGGAAAAGCCCGCGTGGTGTTCGACGGGCTCATCTATGTGGCTCCTGATGCCCAGAAAACCGAGGCCTACCAGGAAAACCATTCCATTCTTCTTTCCCGCGATGCCCAGGTGCAGACCTCTCCCCAGCTTGAAATCTATGCCGATGACGTAATATGCTCCCACGGGGCAACCATAGGCTCGCTCAACGAGGATGAACTGTTCTACATGCGTTCACGCGGCATTCCGGAAGATGTTGCCCGCCAATTGCAAATCCAATCCTTCCTTTCTCCAGTGCTCGAAAGACTTGAACCGGCCGGCAATCCTGACATAGATTGAATTGAATTGTTATGGAAAGAACTTTTGTAATTATCAAACCCTGCTCTCTGCAGCGTGGAATTGTTGGGGAAATCATCACCCGCTTTGAAAGAAAGGGCCTTAAGATAGTGGCTATGAAAATGTACCGCTTCACCAGGGAAAAGTGCGCCGAGCACTATAAGCACCTGGTTGACAAACCTTTCTATCCTATCATAGAGAAATCCATGATGGCAGCTCCTGTTCTTTTGCTCTGTCTTGAGGGAATTGATGCCGTGGCTGTGGTAAGGGAAATGACGGGCTCTACCAATGGCAGAAAAGCGGCTCCCGGCACTTTGAGAGGAGATTATTGCATGAGCCACCAGGAAAATGTGGTGCACGCTTCCGACAGTCTGGAGAATGCCGAAAAAGAATGTGCCCGCTTCTTTAACGAGGAAGATTACTTCGAATATGAGCAGTCAAACTTCCCTTATCTGTATGCGGAAGACGAACTGAAGTGACAATACCCGTCCCGAATTGCGGTCATGAGCGCAGCTGTTTAATAAGGCTACTTCGGATTGAACGGCGAAATATCCAAGATTAAGTATTTGATTAAGCGGGAATAGATTTGGATTTTCGATTATATTATTTACAAACATAATATTGGGAAGAATGGAGCAGAATGACATCATTATCTACAATACTGATGATGGAAAAACATCGGTAGTTCTTATAGGTGCAGATGGAATGGTTTGGCTAAACCAATTACAGATGGCGGAACTTTTTGCCACCTCCAAACAGTCTATCAGCTATCATATTACCAATATATTGAAAGAGAAAGAATTACCCAAGATTGCAGTTGTCAAAAATATTTTGACAACTGCTTCTGATGGAAAGCAATATATGGTGGAACATTACTCTCTGGATATGGTGTTAGCTGTTGGTTATCGTGTCAAAGGTGTTCGAGGCATCCAGTTCCGCCAATGGGCCACGAGAAACTTATCAGAGTATTTGGTAAAGGGCTTTGTTATTGATTCTGATCGTTTGAAAAATCCTGATGGCAGACCCGATTATTTTGATGAACTGCTTTCCAAAATTAGGGATATCAGAGCATCAGAAAAACGGTTTTATCAAAAACTCAGGGAATTATTTGCACTTAGCAGTGACTATGATGCAAGCGATAAATCAGTCCAGATGTTCTTTGCAGAGACGCAAAACAAACTTCTGTATGCGGTAACAAATCATACTGCCGCAGAACTAATTATGGAACGGGCTGATGCCGAAAGACCTAATATGGGTCTTACTTCATGGAAAGGGAGTATTGTTCGCAAACAAGATATATTCATTGCCAAGAATTACCTTCATGAGAATGAACTTGATAAATTAAACCGACTAGTCACAATCTTTCTCGAATCAGCTGAGCTGAGAGTAAAAGAGCGTCGAGATCTCACAATGAGTTTTTGGCGCAACTACGTTGATGCGATGCTGACATTTCAGAACCAGACTATATTGCCTGACGCTGGGCGAATTTCCAATCAGGTGATGGAAAAACACGTCAAAGAGATTTATGAACAATATGACCAGAGGAGACGTGAATATGAAGCTTTGGAGGCAGATAGGCAAGATATGCTTGAACTGCAAGAAATTGAGAATAGTATTATCAATAAACAATAGCGCTATTTGCGGAAATAATCACGATAAAGTCTTAATTTTTCATTTTTATGTGTAAAAGTGCCGTTTTACACACTGCTAGGCAGCCAGACTCATGGCTTTCAGGCGATGCGCGCTGCGGCTTGGCCTGCGAAGTCGGTGATGGCCGGGAACTCGCTTCGCTCAAACACCCCGGTCATTGTTTCACCTCCTTCTGGCCCAAGCTGCGCTCGCGGATGGACGCCTTGCGTCCATTGCTCGCACAGTTCCCTTGCGCTGCAAGCCTTCCAGCCATGAGCCCGGCCGCCTAGCAGGACATTTTCACAGCAGCGAAGTCCGAGTCGGTTTAAATCTTGTCGAGGAAAGCGCGGACGTGGGCGGTGAACTCGGCCTGGTGGTCGGTGATTGACCTCACGTGGGCGGAACCCGGAGCAATCCAATACTCTTTGTATCCTTGAGTTTTGGCTTCGTAGCAAGGCATAAGCATCCAGGTAGGGA
Source organism: uncultured Bacteroidales bacterium (assembly GCA_946055165.1). Lineage (GTDB taxonomy): Bacteria > Bacteroidota > Bacteroidia > Bacteroidales > UBA932 > Cryptobacteroides. The sequence continues at coordinate 29,968 of CAMGFA010000004.1, read as the reverse complement.
CAAAGTCGTCTTGCTCACCGTGTATGAAAAGCATAGGCTTTGTGCTCTTGGCCACCTGTTTCACACTCGACGCCTCTTTGAAGTTCCATCCGAAACGCATTCTGCAAACAAGGTCGGCACCGTAGAGAACAGGGAAAGGTGGCAGGCCAAACATCTTGTCCAGCTGATCCTTGAACTGGTCCCAGACAGAGGTGTAGCCGGCGTCTTCGATAAAGGCCTTGACATAATCCGGAGTCTCTTCCCCACTGAGCATCATAGTGGTTGCGGCACCCATGGACATGCCGAAAATTATCATTTCATCATCCTTGAAGATATCGTGGGCAACAGGAATCCACTGAAGTGCATCTTCCCTGTCCTTCCAGCCCATCTGGATGTGGGTTCCCTCACTCTGGCCGTGTGCAGCCATTCCGGGCATGAACACATTGAAACCCAAGGAGTCACGGAACATGCGGGCATATACGACCATAGTGGTAGGATTGTTGCCGTATCCGTGCAGGAGAATGGCAGTCTTGTTGCCCGGCACTGCGGCAGCAGCGTACTGGGCGTGCATCCTGCGACCGTTGGGGAATACGACGAAGGTGTCTTTAAGGCAACCCGACTGGATGAGCTCGTCCTGCCAGGCAATGATTCCCGGGCAGCGGCTCTCCATTTTTTCCCTTTCCGCCTGAATGTCGAAGCCCCTGTTTTCAGGCAAGAGTGCAAAGTTCACCATATATGCGCCACCTCCGAAAGTGACCGCAAGAAAAAGTACCAGCACTACGGCCAGCACAATTACGATAACTTTTGATGATTTTTTCATAATCACAAAGTTAAGGAAAAATAATTATAATTAAATTTGTGCGATGGTAAAACTTGCAACAGTTGTCAATTGCCCCCGCACGGAAACGGAATTCGGCCTCGGCAGCAGCATCATGCTGCTGGGAAGCTGTTTCGCTTCCGCAATGGCCGACAAGTTCGCAGAAAGCGGCTTCAACACAGTCTGCAACCCCTTCGGCACACTTTACAACCCTGCCTCGATAGCATCGGCCATAGAAAAGCTGGACTCCGATGATTTCTTCTGCGAAAGCGACTGCGTGCAGATGGGTGCAGGAGACGGAAGAATATGCTCCTTCTCGCACCACAGCAGTTTCGCAAGGGAATCGGCCGGAGAATTTCTGAAAAATGCCAATGCCAGGCTGCAGCAGGCCCGCGAATTCTGGAAAAACTGCGACAGGGTGATAATCACCCTCGGCACGGCTATGGTCTGGAAGCACGGCGGCAAGGTGGTGAGCAACTGCCTCAAACGCCCGGCAAAGGAATTCAGCCACGAAATGCTGGAATTGCAGCAAATCCGCGAACTGCTGAGGGGAATTGTGGAAAAACATCCCGAAAAGAGTTTCCTCTTTACGGTGAGCCCCATAAGGCACCTTGCCCAATGCGCCCGGGACAATACTGTGAGCAAGTCGGCCCTGCACCTGGCTCTGTACCAGGAAAAACTGCCTTATTTTCCTGCCTTTGAAATTCTTATGGATCAGTTGCGCGACTACCGTTTCTACGCCGAGGACCTTGTCCATCCAAGCAAGGTGGCGGTGGATATTATATGGGAAGCTTTCCTGGACTGCGCCGTTCCACAAAAAGACAGAGCGGCAATAGAGCAGAATGTCAAACTCAGCAAAGCAGCAGCACATGAGCGAAGAAGTTAATTTTGTACGCGACCTTGCGGTAATCCTCATCTCCGCAGGCATTTTTACCATAATATCCAAAGCCCTCAAGCAGCCTACCATCCTGGGCTATATCATTGCGGGCTTCCTCATTGGCCCGAACATCAGCTTTTTCCCCGGAATAAGTTCCATGGAATCGGTGCACCAGTGGTCCGAAATCGGTATCATCTTCCTCATGTTCGGTCTGGGTCTGGAGTTCAGCTTCAAGAAGCTCCTCAAATCGGGCAACAGCGCCATCTTCACGGCCCTGTGCAAGTTTCTGGGCGGCTTTATCATAGGCTTTGTCACAGGTCAGGCCCTCGGCTGGAGCACCATGGAAAGTGTCTTTTTGGGCGGAATGCTGCCGATGTCGTCCACTATGGTGATAATCAAGAACCTGGACGAAATGGGCTACAAGAAAAAGCCTTTTGCGGCCACGGTTTTCGGAGCTTTGGTGATTGAGGACATCATTGCCATTGTACTGATGGTGATTTTCTCCACAATGGCCGTGTCCAACAAATTTTCCGGAACCCAGCTGCTCGGCGCCATAAGCAAGCTGCTTATCTGCCTGATTATATGGTTTGTAGTAGGCATATACCTTATCCCTACCCTGTTTAAAAAGGCCAGGAAATTCCTCAGCAGCGAAATTCTGCTGCTGGTGAGCATAGGCCTCTGTTTCGGCATGGTGGCCCTGGCCGAAGGGATGGGCTTCTCCTCCGCCCTCGGAGCCTTCATCATGGGCTCCATTCTGGCCGAGACCATTGAAAGCGAACAGATTGAGAAAATGGTTCATCCTATTCAGGACCTTTTCGGGGCAATCTTCTTCGTATCGGCCGGTATGATGGTCTCCCCTGCTTCCATTGCGCAGAATTGGGCGGTAATCCTGCTGCTGGTGGTGGCCGTGATAGTAATTAACGGAACCTTTGCAACAGGTGGCGTGCTGCTCAGCGGAAAAGGTCTGGAGCACGCACTCTACAGCGGTTTCGCTCTCGGCTCACTCGGAGAGTTCGCCTTCATCATTGCCGGAGTTGGAGTGAGCCTTGGCGTTGTGGGCGACAATATCTACCCCATCATTGTTAGTACCTTTGTGATAAGCAACCTGCTGGCACCCTACACTTTCAAGATTGCCCGGCCTTACTACAACTTCCTCAAAAGAAAACTGCCTGCCGCCGTGCTTGAAAAGATAGACAGTGATCGCAAAGAAGAAAAGGCCAGCTACTCGGAAAAGAGCGCCTGGAAAGAGTATTTCAAGGTTTATCTGCTCAGAGTGGTGCTCTATTCTGTTGTTATCATCACAATAAGCTACATCACAAGACATTGGCTCGAACCGGCCCTGGCAGGATGGTTCCCGCACTGGAGCAGCACCCTTATGTCCATAGTGAATACCTGCATAACCCTTGTGGCCATTGCCCCTTTCGTCTATGGCCTTGCCATCGATGCCGGCAGCATAAACAAAAAAGCGGCCGTTCTGATAAGGCAGAAACATTCCAATCTCTTCCTCATCCTGGCCCTTTCGCTTTTGAGAACCTTGCTGGCAGTGAATTTTGTTATCGGAATCATCACCACACACATCCACCTCGGGGCAGTGTCGATGGTACTGCTCTTCATTGGGGCCATTGTTTTCATCCTTTTGGGAAAGAGCCTGTTCAAACAGGGCAACAATATGGAGAAGCGCTTCTTCGACAACCTCAACGGAAAGGAAATCGATGCCAAAATCAATTCCCCTGTAACGACTTCTGTTCAGGAGAAACTGGCTGGCTACGATGTCCACATCGAGCCCCTTGAACTGTCGCCGCAGTCCCAATGGATTGGAAAGAGACTGAGCGAAATACCTTTGCGGTCCACCAGCGGAGCCAACATAATCAAAATCAGCCGCGGCAAGCAGGATATCATAATTCCTACCCATACCGAAGTCCTCTACCCTTACGACAAAGTCCTGGCTGTGGGAAGCAGCGAGCAGATAGAAGCCCTGAGACAGATGTTCGAGGACTCGGAAGATTCTCCGGCCGACAACTCCGATATCGAATTCTGCGTCAAGTGCATTACCCTCTCGGCCGAAAGCAGGCTCTGCGGACACAGCTTGCGCAATGCCAACCTGCGCAAATACAAATGTATGGTTATCAGCGTTCTGCACGGGGAAGAGTTCATTACCAACCCGGACCCTCAGTACCTTTTCTGCGAGGGCGACAAGGTCTGGCTTGCAGGCGAGGAAAAAATCATCAACATTTTGGGCTGATACCAACAAGTAATGAGTCCAATGCTGAGGGATATTGAGTATCTTTGCTGCTGTTATGAAGCTAAATGAACTTGAGATCGGCCGAAGCGCCAAAGTGCTTACGGTTGGAGGTGAAGGAAGCCTGAGAAAACATTTGCTCGGGATGGGTCTCATCCCTGGAGCAGTGGTGAGCATAATAGGACGTGCTCCGATGGGAGGGCCTCTGGAACTCTCCATTATGGATTTCAACATAAGCCTGCGCGAGGACGAGGCGGAAAAGATAGAAGTGGAAACCTTGGGGCAAGAGCGGATAGAGGAAAACGGAAAAGGACTCGAAAAAGCGTATAGCAGCTCCCTGCACGAGCACAATGCCCACCCGGGTTATGGCGAATCGGGCAAATACCACTCCAAGGACCACGCCCATCCCCTGCCCAAAGGCGAAGAACTCAGCTTTGCACTGGTGGGTCAGCAGAACTGCGGCAAAACCACCCTTTTCAACCAGCTCACGGGAGCCAATCAGCACGTGGGCAATTTCCCGGGAGTCACCGTGGAACAGAAAAGCGGAAGCATAAGGCACAAAGCCAACACAAAAGTCACCGACCTTCCGGGAATATACTCCCTTTCCACCTACAGCCAGGAGGAGATAGTGTCCCGAAATTTCATTCTCTACGAACATCCCAAAGCTCTCATAAACATAGTGGATGCCGGCAATATCGAAAGGCATCTCTACCTCACAATGCAGCTGATGGAACTGGATATTCCCATTGTGCTTGCAATCAATATGATGGACGAACTGAGGGGCAACGGAGGAGCCATCCATATCAACACTCTCGAAAGGGAGTTGGGCATTCCTGTGGTGCCGATAAGCGCTGCGAAAGGCGAGGCCATCGACGAACTCGTGGACCACGCGATGCACATCGCGATGTACCAGGAAAAACCTGCACGGCAGGACTTCTGCGACGAAAACGACCACGGAGGAGCAGTGCACCGCTGCCTGCATTCCATAATGGCTCTCATTGAAGACCATTGCAAACAATGCGGCCTCCCACTGCGTTTTGCCGCCAGCGCCCTCGTGGAAGGGGACTCGGCCATAATGGCCACTCTCCGCCTGAGCGAAGCCGAACAGGATATGGTGGAGAGCATAATCTCCAATATGGAAAAGGAAAGAGGCTTGGACAGGCAAGCTGCGATGGCGGAAATGCGCTACACCTTCATCAAATCCGTGTGTGCCGAGGCCGTTGTGAAACCCCGCAAAAGCAAGGAAAGGCTCAGATCCGACAAAATAGACAAGGTTCTGACAGGAAAATGGACGGCCATTCCGGCCTTCATACTCATAATGGCACTGGTGTTCTGGCTCACTTTCGGACTGATAGGCAGCTCCCTTCAGGATTTGCTTGCCCGCGGTGTCGATTCGCTGGGCCTCTTCCTCAGGGAGCTGTTCACCGCCTGGAATGTGAGCCCGGCAGTAATTTCCCTGGTATGCGACGGCATTATTGCAGGAGTGGGAGGCGTGCTGAGTTTCGTGCCGATAATAATAGTCCTGTTCTTTTTCCTTTCATTGCTTGAAGACAGCGGCTATATGGCCAGAATCGCCTACGTATCGGACAGCCTGCTCCGAAAAATAGGTCTCAGCGGGCGAAGCATTGTTCCGATGCTCATTGGCTTCGGCTGCTCCGTGCCGGCAGTAATGGCTTCGAGGACACTGCCTTCGGTACACGACCGCAAGCGCACCATCGTGCTCATCCCCTTCATGAGCTGCTCGGCCAAGATTGCAATCTACGGCTTCTTTGCCACGGCCTTTTTCCCTGAACACGCGGCTCTCGTAACCATAGGCCTTTACCTGCTGGGTATAGTGATTGCCATTCTCGTAGCTCTGGCCAACAAAGTGCTCAGGCCCGATTCCCAGGCGGCACCTTTTATGATGGAGCTTCCGGTTTACCGCCTGCCCCACCCCGCAAATGTGGGCCATCTGCTCTGGGACAAGACCAAAGACTTTGTGCAGAAAGCCTTTACCGTGATTTTCGTAGCTACGATTGTTATCTGGTTCCTGCAGAACTTCGACTTTTCCCTCAATCTGGTGAGCGACAACTCCAGAAGCATTCTGGCCCGGGTTGCGGGAATCGTTGCGCCAGTCTTCAAGCCCCTCGGGCTGGACGACTGGAGGGTGGTGACAGCGCTGATAAGCGGCTTCCTCGCAAAGGAAAGCGTGGTTTCAAGCGTGGAAGTTTTGGGCCTGGCATCGTCAATGACCCCTCTTATGGCCGTGCCGATGCTGGTATTCTGCCTGCTCTACACGCCTTGCGTTGCAGCGGTGAGCGCCATCAGGGCCGAACTCGGACGCCGCTGGGCCTTGCTCTGCGTAATCTTCCAATGTGTTCTTGCATGGATTGTGGCCTACGCATCGTATCTCATTGCAGGACTCTTTCTATAAGATGAATTCGATAAGCATAATAATCCTCGCAATAGTGGCACTGCTTTTTGTGGTGGCGCTGGTTTTCAGCATCAGACTCTCCCGCCGCAGAAAAAAATGTGAAGCCTCCGGCTGCAGTTCCTGCTCCTTCAAAAGTTTCTGCGCATCCCGGAAACAATAAATTTACTATATTTGTAACTTATGAAGTTACAGACAAGTATTGCAGTGTGCCTTTTTTTGAGTCTCGGAGTCCTTTGTTCCGCGCAGAACAGCATCGACCCCGGCGACTGGCACGTGAGCCATACCGAAGCCCTGCCCTACGACATAGGCGAGATTTCCCTGATGCTCAGCCGCGACCAGTATCTTACGGCTTCCGATTCTCTCTACCGCCTTACCGAGCTCTACCCCGAAGACGATGCCCTCTGGTTCTATCTCGGCCAGGCCCAGCAGCGTCAAGGCCATTTTGAGGCCGCTCTCCAGAGCTTCGACACTGCCCTTGCCCTGGACCCCGGCAACCACTTCTACTACGAGGCCGTGCTCGCTTGCTACAACATCCTTCCCAACGCAATAGACAAGACCGATTCCCTATGCGCGGTTATGATGGAACGTTTTCCGAAGCTCTACCGCACACCTTATATGCTCACCAACCTGGCAGACAACAAACTCTACAGGGAAGACAGCGACTCTCTCGCAAGGGTTTACTACGAGCAGGCTCTGGCTTTGGACGAAGACTACACCCCGGCCATTCTCGGCCTTGCCGAATGCAACAGGATGAGCGGCAATATGGCAGCCTATTTCGTAAACATAGACAAATTCATCAGGCAGCCTTATATAGATCCATCCAAAAAAAGTGATTATGTGGGCCGTATAGTCTTCAGTACCACTGCCCAGGAAAGGCAGATCTATTTCAAGCAGCTCTGCGATATGGTCGATGCTGTGGTGGATACCCATCCTGCCGATTCATCATCCCTGAATCTGGCCGGAATATGGTACTACCAAGCTGGAGATACGGAAAAAGCTGCAGAAATCTACCGTATCTACGAAAAAGCCTGTCCCGAGAACATCAGCCCGGTCTATACACTTCTCTTCCTTTACAAAAACGATGTCCAGTCAGCCTCGGAAATCTGCGACAGAGCGCTCAAACGCTTCTCCGACAAGCAGATACGCTGCAACCTGTATTCCACCAAAGCCAGCATCCTGCACGATGCGGGACGAAAGAAAGAAGCCTACAAATGCTTTGACCGGGCAATCAAATGCCAGCCGGACGATGCCACCACCCTCAACAACTACGCCTATGTTCTCTTTCAGGACGGGGTAAAAATTCGGAAAGCGGAGAAAATGAGCCGCAAAGCGGTGGAACTGGAACCCGACAACGCATCGTTCCTGGATACCTACGGCTGCATTCTGTACAACTTGGGCAAATACGAGCAGGCCCGCAACTACTTCAAGAAATGTATGGTTCACGGCGGAAAAGACCACGCCGAATGCCTGTATCACTATGCCATAACCCTGCAGGCCCTCGGGGAAAAGGACCTCGCGGCCTATTATATGCAACTCTACGAGAACAAAATAAAACAATGAAACGTTTTGCTGCAATCTGCCTTGCTCTAGTGCTGTCCCTGCCTCTGTGTATGGGGCAAAACCAGCAGCGCAAAGAAATCGAACGCCTGCAGAAGGAAATTGAAGCCATCGATGCCCAAATCAAGGCCAACGACAGCAAAAGTGCCGATGCAGCAGCACGCCTTGCTCTTGTCCGCAGCAAGATCGGAAGCACCAAACAGTTGGTGTCCCAGTCCGAAAAAGAACTCAAAAGCATAGACTCGCAAATCCGCAGCACCCGCAAGGAACTGGCCGAAACCCAGGAAAAACTGGACAACAGCCTGGCCTACTACGAGAGTCTGGTCAAAAGTGCATACATAAGCAGAGATGTCCGTTTCCGCTTCCTTTACATCCTCTCCGGCAAAAGCCTGAGCCAGATAGTGCGCCGCTTCGACTACCTGCGCAGCGCATCGGACAATCTGAGGGCAGAAGCGGAAAGCATTAGCCGCACAAAACTCGAACTGGAACAGAGGCAAGCCTCGCTGGACAGCCTCAAAACCCAATCGTCCCTTGTATTCAAGCGCCACAAAGCTGAACTGCAATCGCTCAACAAAGCCGAAAGTAAGGAGCAGCAGATTGTTAAGGACCTGAAAAACAACAAGAAAAAGTATCAGGCAGAAATAAAGAACAAGAAAAAGCAGATAGAACAGCTGAACAAAAAGATTGCAGAAATCATTGCGGCCCAGGAAGCAAAGCGCAAGAGCAAGACTCCAAGCGAATACGAAAAGGCTCTAAGCAAAGAGTTCCTGGCGGGCAAAGGCAAACTGCCTATGCCTGTGGATGGCACCGTGGTGGGCTTCTACGGAAAGCACAAGCATCCTGTGTACAAAAATGTGGACCTGCCTTTCAACAACGGAATAAACATTTCCACCGCAGCCGATGCAAAGGTCCATTCTGTCTTTGAAGGTGTTGTGAGCCAGATTGTTGTGATGCCAGGGTACAACCAGTGCGTGCTTCTTCAGCACGGCGAATACTTCACCTTCTACTGCAAGCTCAAGAATGTGAACGTAAAGAGCGGAGACAAGGTATGGGCCGGGGATGTTCTGGGCACGGTCGATACCATTGCAGGTGAAACCCAGCTTCATTTCCAGCTTTGGAAAGGCACCTCATCCCAGGACCCTCTTCCTTGGCTTGAACATTAATATCCGCAATATGAAATCCTATTTTCTCGTTTACGACCGCAAAGTCGGACAATTTGCAGAAAGCTATGCAAAAGGGCTGGACAATGCCAACATTCTCGGCAGCCTTGCCCTGGACATTTCCGAGCAGGACAAAAGTCTGGCCACAGTTGAGACGATCTGCAGCCATCTGCAGCAGGCCGGAGCAGACAGGGACAGCTGCCTGCTTTGTGTAGGCGGCGGTATATGCAGCGATATCTGCGGTTTTGCAGCCTCCATTTTCAAGCGGGGGATAGGTTTTGAAGTTGTTCCCACCACCCTGCTGGCCCAGGTCGATGCTTCTATCGGCGGAAAAAACGGTGTGAATTTCAACGGAATCAAGAACAGTCTGGGCTGCTTCAGGATACCAGACCACATACATTTCTTTCAGGAGCCTCTGAATACACTTCCGGAAAAAGAAATCAAAAACGGCATTGTGGAAATGCTGAAAACCTTTCTGCTTTTTGAGCCTGAGCTCTATAGAAAAGCAGTTCAAAAGATTTCCACAAGGAAAGCCGGAATAAAAGAGCTTTTCGAGCTCGGGCAGATGGCCGGAAGGCTCAAGATGCAGATAGTGGATATGGACCCTCGGGAAAAAGGGCCGAGGATTCTGCTCAATCTGGGCCACACCCTTGGCCACGCCATTGAATGGTGGGCTTCCTGCAAGGGAGTGGAAATGAGCCACGGGCAGGCGGTGGGAATAGGAATCGTCCAGATACACAAACTGGCTGCCCGGCAAGGCCTGTGCAATCAGGCACTGGCAGACCGCCTGGAAAAGGACTTCCGCGCCTGCAGGCTGGATACAGATTTACCTTGCGCTCTTGAGGAACTGCGCCCCGCCTTTAAACAGGACAAAAAACGCAGCAGCGGAAAACTGAGGATTGTGTTTCTTACAGAAATCGGCAATCCTGCCGTATGTGAAATGGAAATCTAATTGTCCATCTGCTCGAAAAAGCCCGGGAAGGACTTGCCCACACAGGCGCAGTCGTCTATTTCAATCTCGCTGTCGGCAGCATAGGACGCCACTTTAAGGGCCATCACCAGACGATGGTCGTGGCGGGACGAATACTTTCCTCCTTTGAGCAGATGACCGTTGAGCATTCTGGAGCTGAGACTTTCCCCCTTTATTACCAGATCGTTGCCCTGAATGGACGCTTCCACGCCCATTTGGGTAAGAATCTGCACAATGGCATCGGCCCTGTTGCTTTCCTTGTTGTGCAGACGGCTCACACCGGCAAAGCGGCTCTCGCCCGGACAGAATGCAGCAAAAATGCTGGCTATCGGGAAAATATCGGGAGCGTGGGAGAGGTCGAAATTCAGGCTCTGCAACGGGGCGCGGCGCACACTCACGCAATTCTCGTCATAAGCCACGCAGGCTCCGGCATCGGAAAGAATGTCGAGGATGGAGATATCGGCCTGTACGGACCTGCAGTCAAGGCCCTGCACTTCGGCAGCTCCGAAAAGGGCCCCGCAAACAAGGAAATTGGCAGCAGCGCTCCAGTCCCCTTCGAGCACAATATCGGCAGCCTTGTAGCCTCCGTTGGGTCTTATTCTGAAATTGATTCCCGTGCAGTAAGTCCAGTCCTGGAGTTCGAGCATCTGGGCATCGCCCTCGAGCTCACAATCGATCTTGGCCCCAAAGTGCCGCAGAACGTCCTGTGTCATAAACATATAAGGTATGCTCTTGGGCTCACTTACATAGAGCTTGGACTCCCTGTCGCATAAAGGCAGGGCTGCAAGAAGGCCGGAGATGAGCTGCGAGCCGCCCTGTCCCGGAATATTGGCAATACCCGGGTAGAACTTCCCCTTTATGCTCAATGGCACGTATATGCCCTTCTTATGCTGAGTATCTTCGTTTTTGAGCAGAATTCCGAAAGCGGCCATTATTTCCTCGGCATTGCTCAATGGCCTCTGCAGCAGGGTGCCTTCGCCCTTAATCTGCCTTTCATCGCTGCCCAGTACCGAGAGCAGAGGCAGGGCGAGCCTTGCCATAAGGCCCGATTCGTGCACGTTCACGCAAGGCTTTTCCAGTTTTGTGGATGAATCGGCCCCTATGCCTTCAATTATGAGCCTGCCTTTGCCGTGACGCACTCTGGCCCCTATGCTCTTTGCAAAGCCTATTGCGGCCTTGTTGTCTTCGCACTCGCTGTAATGCTCCAGACGGGAAGTGCCGCCGGCAAGTGCCGCAGCCACTATTGCCCTCTGGGCAAAGCTTTTGGAGCAGGGAGCCTGAAAATCATTGCGGAAAACCCCATGCCAATCTCCGTACAGCCTTTTATGCATATCGTCCAGCTGCCACTGGCCTGCAGCACAAGGCTGGTCCAGATAGGCAAAGGAGAAAGGAGCGCCGTTGGCAAGACACTCTATCCTCGATTCGCGGCCCATTTCACCCATGGAGAACATCAGGAGTCTGGACGGAACAATATCGGCGTTTTCGGCGAAACCGGCCCGGTAGAAAGCCTGAAGGCGGGCAACATCTTCGGGGCACTGCGGCATACAGGCAAGTTTTGCGATATCGGCCCCGTAGCGGAAACAGCGCAGCACCGCCTTGCGGAGATAGTCGTCGTCGGGAGTAAGTTCAAAATTGTGATAGGAACGGATGAGGGTCACCGGGCAGTTTTTGGCAAGTTTCTGCACCCTCTGGCTTATGGAAACAGGGGCGGCAATGTCCAGGTCCACATAGGCAGCACCGGCCTTCACAGCAGTCTCCATCTTCAAATATGCCTGCTCCCAGAGCTGCATGTCATTTCCGTCCACACGGCAGCATGCAATGAGAGCTTTCTCACAGGAGGAGAAGAGTTCCTCGATTTCCTCATTGTTCAAAGGACAGAGGTCCAGACGGATTTCCGCCATCTCGACCAAAGGGCTGTCGAGAGCTTCGAACAATTCTTCGAGATTCTTGTGATGAAGACTGGTACAAATCATATTTCAACTGTTTTTTCAAAAGCGGCAGAAGCAAAAATGCCATCCGCACAACTTTCGTTGCCTATTAGGCCGCAAAAATACAAAATTTGTAGTATCTTTGAAGGATTTAGAGTAGAAATTATGAAGGAAGTATATATAGAAACCTATGGCTGTCAGATGAATGTGGCCGACACCGAGGTGATTTTCTCCATTCTCGAAAAGGAGGGTTATCACCGCTGCGAGGACATTGACAGGGCAGACATAATAATGGCCAACACCTGTTCCATCCGCGACAACGCGGAGCAGCGCATCCTCGGCCGGATTGAGCAGTTCGTACTCCAGCGCAAGTCCAGGCCGGTGATAATAGGAATTTTGGGCTGCATGGCCGAGAGGATGAAAGAGCAGCTTCTGAGCGGTGGCAAAGTGGATATTGTTGCCGGGCCCGATGCCTACAGGCGGCTTCCACAGCTTTTGGAGGCAGCTGCCGACGGACATCCGCAGATTGACGTAATCCTCTCCCGGGAAGAGACATACGCCGACATCAGCCCTCTGCGTCTGGACAAAAACGGGGTTTCTGCCTATATCTCCATAATGCGCGGATGCAACAATGTATGTTCCTACTGCGTAGTGCCTTACACCCGCGGGGTGGAGCGCAGCCGCGATTGCTCCAGCATTGTTCGCGAAGCCTGCGAATGCGTTCAAAAAGGCTACAGGGAAGTCACCCTGCTGGGCCAGAACGTGGACTCCTACCACTTCGGCGATGTGGATTTTGCCGGCCTTCTGGAAATGGTGGCCCGGATTAGTCCCCAGCTCAGGCTGCGTTTTTCCACATCCAATCCTCAAGACATTTCCGATTCGGTACTCAAAGTAATGGCTTCCTACCCAAATATCTGCCACCACATCCACCTGCCTGTGCAGTCGGGTTCGGACAGGATTCTGGAGAAAATGCGACGCCGCTACAGCCGCGCCTGGTACCTTGAAAGAGTGGCCAGGATTAGGGAATATATGCCTGACTGTGCCATTTCCACCGATGTGATTGCAGGATTCTGCTCGGAAACCGAAGAGGACCACCAGCTCACTCTCTCCCTCTTCGAAGAAGTGCGCTTCGATGCCGCCTTCATGTTTTATTACTCAGAGCGTCCGGGCACCCTTGCAGCTAAAAAATATCCCGACGATGTTCCTATTGAAGTAAAGACCAGGCGCCTGAACGAAATCATTGCACTTCAGAACAGACTTTCCCTGGAAAGCAACAGAGCCGATTTGGGCAAGGTATTCGAAGTATTGGTGGAGGGCCCGTCCAAAAAGGGAGGGCAGCTATGCGGCCGTGCCGGCAACAACAAAATGTGCGTGTGGGTGGACGAAACACACAAAGCCGGCGATTATGTAAATGTAAAAGTTGTGGACTGTTCCCAGGCCACCTTATTATGTGAATTGATATGAAACAAGTCAAATGTCTTATTGTGGGCGGAGGCCCTGCAGCATATACGGCGGCCATCTATGCCTGCCGCGCTGCTCTTTCCCCTGTTGTGGTCGAAGGTCCTGAACCGGGCGGCCAGCTGATGACCACCACTCTCATAGAGAACTATCCTGGCTTCGCCAAAGGTGTGGATGCCCAGAGCCTGATGATGGAAATGCGTGCCCAGGCACAGAATCTGGGAACGGAAATACTGAGCGACAAGGTTTTGTCCTGCGACCTCAAGGCCCGCACTGCAGAGCTCGGAAGCGGAGAGCAGCTTTGCTGGGAAACAATGATCATTGCCACTGGAGCAAGCGCCCGCTACCTTGGACTGGAGAGTGAACAGAAGTTCAAGGGACAGGGTGTATCTGCCTGCGCCACCTGCGACGGCTTCTTCTACAGAGGCAAGACGGTTGCAGTTGTGGGAGGAGGCGACAGCGCCTGCGAAGAGGCAATGTATCTGAGTTCGATTGCAAAGAAAGTATATATGATTGTGCGCAAGAACTATCTTCGCGCATCGCAGGCCAGCAAGGAGCGTGTGGAAAGGACAGAAAACATCGAAATCCTCTACGAAACAGTGACGAAGGAGCTTCTCGGAAACGTTCTCGGCCTCACTGGCGTACGTCTTGAGCGCAATGGCGAGATTTTTGAAAAGGAAATCGACGGCTTTTTCCTTGCAATCGGAAGACATCCCAACACGGAATGGCTCGGCGGCCAATTGGAAGTCGATGCACAGGGCTATATAGTGGCCGATGGCGTGAAGACGGCGGCCGACGGGGTTTTCGTTGCCGGAGATGTTCGCAACACCGATTTCAGACAGGCCATCACGGCTGCGGCAGACGGCTGTCGCGCAGCACTTGAAGCAGAAAAATATCTCAAGAAATGAAGTTGAATAAGAATTTTGTGATTTTTGCGGCCTGTGCCCTTGCTCTGGCCGCCGGATGCAAATCCCAATACGAGGAACTCCTGCAGAGCAACAACGTGCAGGCCAAGTACGATGCCGCATTCGAGTATTTCAACAGCGGCAAATACAGCAAGGCCGCCCAGCTTTTCGAATCTCTGGCAATGTTTACCCAGGGCACGGAGAAGGACGATACGGTAAACTTCTACTGGGCTCTGAGCAACTACAATATGCGCGACTACTACAGTGCGGAGTCGAACCTGGAGCATTTTTTAGCCAATTATCCTGCCAGCCCTTTCAACGAGCCGGCACAGTTCCTGAGAATAGACTGCCTCTATCGCGGAACCCTTCGCTATGAACTGGACCAGACCCCTACATACAAGGCCATAACGGCAATCAACGAGTACAAACTCAGCCATCTCAACTCTCCGAACATCGCCATCTGCGACCGCATGCTCGAAGATCTGGAAGAAAGGCTCGACCGCAAGGCTTTCGAATCGGCCAAACTCTACTACAAGATGGAGGACTACAAAGCCTCCAGAGTGGCCCTGAAGAACGTGCTCAAGGAAGATGCGAACAATATCTACAGGGAAGACATCCTCTATTATTCGGCAATGTCCTCGTACAAATATGCCTATCTGAGCGTACCCCAGAAGCAGAAGGAAAGGTATATGGTCTTCATTGACGACTACCTCAACTTCATAGAAGAATTCCCGGAATCGCACTATCGCAAGGAACTTGACGGACTCTACGCCAAAGTGAAAAAGTTATAAAAGTTTTGAAACTCCTGCCAATGCGAAGTCCGTACAATATATAGAAAGAGAATTTATTATGGATATCAAGAAAGTACCTACAAACACTATCACCCGCGACACACGCGACATGGTGAAAGAGACCGGAAATCTTTACGAGACAGTTGTAGTCCTCTCCAAGAGGGCCAACCAGATTTCCCTTGCAGAAAAGAAAGAAATCACCCGCAAGCTTGAGGAGTTCAAGAACGAACGCGACAATATGGACGAGGTTTTCGAGAACAAGGAGCAGATAGAAATCTCCAAATACTATGAGCGCCAGCCGAAACCGGATCTCATCGCCATCTCCGAATTCCAGAACAACGAGCTCTATTTCCGCAAGGCTCACTCAAGCGATCTTGAGAAGAAATAATGCTGCGCTCGCTACACGTTGAGAATTATGTACTTATAGACTCTTTGGAAGTTCAGTTTCCTCAGGGTCTTATAATTATTACGGGCCAGACCGGTGCCGGCAAGAGCATTCTGCTCGGAGCTTTGTCCCTGCTTACCGGAGCAAAAGCCGATGCCTCCGTGATTTCCGGCGGAGCCGACAGCCTCATTGTGGAGGCTGTTTTCGACTCTTCCCCGGAGTTGGAGGACATATTGGAAAAAGAGGACATCCCCTGCCCCGACCGGGAAATCATCATAAGACGTGTAGTATTCGCCTCAGGACGCTCGCGCAGTTTCATAAACGACTGCCCTGTGTCAGTGGGGCTTTTGGGAGAACTTTCCTCCCTTCTTATAGACATCCACTCCCAGCATCAGAACCTGCTTCTTGCCCGCAGCGACTTCCAGCTCGGGCTGCTTGACAGCTTTGCACGCTGCGAAGATATTGCCTCCTCCTGCCGCAGAGCATGGGCGGAATACCGCTCCCTCGAAAAGGAACTGGAGCAGGCGAAGGCGCAGTTGCAGGACCTGCAGGCGAAAAGGGACTACAATCAGGCCCAGTACGAGCAATTGTCCGCTGCCAAAATCAAAGTGGGCGAAATAGAGGAACTGGAACTGGAGCAGAAGAGTCTTGCCAATGCGGAACAGATCAAGGAGCAGTACGCCATTGCGGGCGGGCTTCTGAATCTGCACCAACAATTGCGCGATGCCCAGCGCGCTCTGGAAAAGGCAGGTCGTTTTGTGCCGGCAATGCAGGAGCTGGAGAGCAGGGTGGAATCGGCCAGAATAGAGATTGACGACATTTTGGGCGAAATCGAGAATGCCGATGCCTCGCTCGATGTCTCCAAAGAGAGGCTCGATGCTCTGGAAGAACGTCTGGGGCTGCTCTATTCCCTTGAGCGCAAGCACAATGTCCACAGCGAAGAAGAACTGCTGGAAATCCTTCAGCAATATACCGATGCGCTGGCCCGGGGCGACAATCTCGAATTCAGCATAGATGAGCTTGAAAAACGCTGCCTGCAGGCAAAAGACACATACGGCAAACTCGCAGAAGAGCTGCATAAGGCCAGAGCTGCCGCAGCTCCGGAGCTTGCACGTACTCTGGAGGCAAGAATAAGGAACCTGGAACTGGACAAGGCCCGCTTCGAAGTTGAAATTTCAAAAGGAGAGAGTTCGGAAAACGGCTATGACAAGGTCTGCTACAAATTCTCTTCCAACTCAGGCTCCTGTGTGGAGCTGGCCAAATGTGCATCGGGCGGTGAAATGTCGCGTATTATGCTCTGCATAAAGGAATTGATGGCACGATACCGGAACATGCCTACCATGATTTTCGACGAAATAGACACAGGCGTTTCCGGAAGCGTGGCCCACAAGATGGGCAAGATGATATGCGATATGGGGGCCTACATGCAGGTATTCGCCATAACCCATCTGCCTCAGGTTGCAGCAAGAGGCCAGGCTCATTTCCTTGTAAGCAAATTCGAGCGCAACGGGCGCACGGTTTCCAGCATAAGCAGGCTCGATTCCGAAGCCCGGATTCAGGAAATTGCCCGTATGCTCAGCGGCGAGAGCATTACCGCTGAATCGCTTGCCAACGCCAAATCCCTGTTGGAGCAGTAATCCATAAAATAAAAAAAAGACCGACCGTGAAGGTCAGTCTCTGGTGCCCAAAGCCGGGCTCGAACCGGCACGTCTTTAAGGGACACTGGATTTTGAGTCCAGCGCGTCTACCAATTCCGCCATTCGGGCAATTGCAGACTCCTTTCTTTGAAAAGGGTTACAAAGGTATGGAAAAAACTCCAATCCACAAAATTATTTCAGCAAATCAGCAATAACCACTGCACAAGCCGCCTCCACTATCACAGGGCATCGCAGGGCAAAGCATACATCGTGCCTTCCGCCCACAGTGATTTCACGAGGAGCATGGGCTGCGAAATCATAGCTCTGCTGCTTTGCAGCAATGGATGAGGTAGGTTTGAAAGCAACCCGCAGGAACAAGGGAGCGCCGTTGCTTATGCCTCCGTTTATTCCGCCTGCCCCGTTCTTTTCGGGTCCGTCAGCTCCTATGGGATCATTGTGCCGGGAGCCGCGCATGGCTGCTGCTGCAAAACCGTCGCCGAACTCCACTCCCCTGACTCCGGGGATGGAAAAAATGGCATGGGAAAGCAGACTTTCGCAGCTGTCCCAGAAAGGCTCGCCCAGACCAGCCGGAAGGCCTTCTATACTGCAGGAAAGCACGGCGCCAAGAGAATCCCCCTCGGCCGATACCTGCTCAAGCAAAGCTTTCCAGCGGGAAGAATCGGACTCTCCGCCCAATTCGCAGATGGAGGCTTTGATGCTCAGGCCCTTTGGCAGAAGTTTCTTCGCCAATACCCCGGCTGCAACCAGAGGCAAAGTCAGGCGGCCGGAGAATGGCCCGCTGCCGCGCATATCGGCAAAACCGCCGTATTTGATTGCAGCAGTATAATCTGCAGTTCCAGGACGGGGCGTATTGCGGAAAGCCTCGTAATCGGAAGAATGCTGGTCTTTGTTGTAGAAGAGTATGCCTATCGGAGCCCCGGTGCTGTGGCCTTCGTAAACCCCGCTCACGATATGGGGAATGTCATCCTCGTGACGGGCAGTAGTAAAAGCCCCGTGAGGGGCACGGCGTGCGATATCTGCCGCAAAGTCTTCTTCCGATACGGCAATCCCTGCCGGGAAACCGTCGAGCAGAAGCCCCACTAGCTGTCCGTGAGAGGCACCGAAAATACTGACTCTGATATTTTTTCCGAAACTGTTCATCAGCTGATTTTACTTATTTTCTGCTTTCTGCCAGCAGTCGGCCCAAGTCTGCGATATTCTCCACCACCAGATGAGGTCGGGAAGCCTCGGGACAGGCTTCGACATCGGCCGGAGTGCTTTCGCCGCTGAGTACCAGGACACCCAGAGCACCTGCATTGTGGGCAAGGGCTATGTCGGTGTAAAGGCGGTCGCCCACCATTGCAATCTGCTCTGCTTTGAGTCCGAGTCTGTGGCAGATACCCTCCAGCATTGAGGCATCGGGCTTGCCGAGAGTGTGGTCCGGCTTGCGGCCGGTAGCACTTTCAATGCAGGCACAGATGGAGCCGCAATCCACCAAAACGGTCTTCTGGTCCGTTGGGCAGACCCTGTCGGGATTGGTTGCAAGATATGGCAGACCCTTCGAAATCCACCAGGCTGCGCGGCACAGGCGCTTGTAGCAGAGGCTCATATCGAACGATGCCACAACAAGGTCCGGGGCATTGTCATCGTCCTCGCTCATCGATTCGAAGCCCTCTTTCTCGAACTGCGAAATCATCGACGGAGTGCCCAGAAGATAGAGTCTTCTGGCCGATGGGAAATGCTCCCTTATGTAGTCGATAGTGGCGATGGTGGTTGTGTACATCTGCTCCCTCGTGGCAGGTATGCCCATTGAGCGGAGTTTGGCCATATAGTCGTCGAGAGATTTGCTGGGATTGTTGGTGAGAAAAGAATAGCTTATTCCCAGTTTCTCCAGGCCGGCCAGAAAATCCAGGGTAAAAGGGAAAAGCGTGTTGCTCAGGTATATGGTACCGTCCATATCCAGAGCAACATGCTTGATTTTTCCAAGTGAAGGGCCTGTCATCTCTACCAGAGTTTGAGGAAGACCTCCATTGCCTGGTATTCGGCCATTCCGAGAAGGTCATACTGGCGTGCAGTATTCTCTGTTCGCTCCTCGGCCCTCTGCCAGAACTCACGGCTGTCTTCTCCCGGGAACGGCACTATGTCCTTCTGGGAAAGATGGCGGTAGATGGCGTGGCGTTTCTCCACAACCTCGTCCGGAGAAAGCGGCACGGCCATATCCACACTGCCGAGGTCCCATTCCATCCAGGCGCCGCGGTAAAGCCATACGTGACAATCCTTTATCCATTCCACACCCTGCTCGCGCAGCTGGTCAAGAGCCTCGAGTGCACACTCGGTACATACACGGTGTGTTCCGTGAGGATCGGCCAGATCTCCGGCCATGAAGACCATCTGGGGCTTGAGCTTGCAGAGAAGATCCTTGATTATGTCAACATCGGCCTGGGAGCGAGGGAGCTTCTTTATACCGCCGCTCTCGTAGAACGGAAGGTTGAGGAAGTGGACGTTGTTTATGTCGTCGAGCCCGAAACTGCGGCAGGCGCCTTTGGCTTCGCTGCGGCGGATGGCTGCCTTGATGTTGAGCAGTTCGCGCGGCTCGGCCTCGCCCGGGACTTTGGATGCCACCAGAGCTTTCACCTCGTCGAATCGGTCGCCGAAACCGAGCTCCCTGGCTGCGTCCATATGCTGAAGCACAACATCGTCGTGAACGGCCACGTTGCCGGAAGTCTGATAAGCCACGTGCACATTGTGTCCCTGATGGGCAAGACGGATGAAGGTACCGCCCATAGAAATCACATCGTCGTCGGGATGAGGCGAGAAGATGAGCACAGTCTTTGGATTTGGCGAAGATGGTACGGGACGGGTGGAATCGTCGGCATTCGGCTTTCCTCCCGGCCAGCCCGTGATGGTATGCTGGAGGTCATTGAAGACCTCGATATTGATTTTGTCATAGGAGCCGCAGGCTTCGATCAGGCCACTCAGGGAGTTCTGCAGATAGTCCTGATAGGAGAGCTTGAGAATAGGCTTGCCCACCCTCTGGCACAGCCATACAACGGCCTTGCGGCGGAACTTCGGAGTCCACTCGCATGGGCCTATGCACCAAGGTGCCACAATACGGGTCAGCTGGCAGCCGGAGTTCTCATCGACATAGAACTTGCAGTTGTCGTGCAACTGGAAGAAACTGGCCGGACAGTCGGGGCTGATGCTGCCCTCAACCACACGCTTTACAACATCGGACTTGTCTTCGCCCCAGGCCATGAGGATGACCTTGGAGGCGCTGAGCATGGTGGCAATACCCATTGTAATGGCCTGGGAAGGGGTATCGGCCACATTTCCGCCGAAATAATTGGCCTGGCGCTTTCGGGACTTGTAAGGCAGGTGCACCAGACGGCAGCGGCTCTGGCGGGACGATCCGTTCTCGTTGAAGCCCACCTGGCCACCTTCGCCCACGCCTATTACGAGCAGGTCGAGATTATGCAACTGCTCCTCAAGGGTGGTGCAATACTCTGAGATACCTGAAAGCGGAACTGTACCGTCGGGAAGAACAACGTTCTCCGGCCGTACGTCAATATGGTCGATAAGTTCGGAATGGAGAATGTAGTTGCGGCTCTGATGAGCGTCCTGGCTGAGAGGATAGTACTCATCAATTGAGCTGATTCTCACATTTCTGAAGGAAATCCTGCCCTCTGCACAGGCTTTGCGCAAATCCTTGTAGAGCGAAACCGGTGTGGAACCGGTGGAAAGGCCCAGTTTGAAAAGCTTGCCGGGCTTCGATACCTCGAAAGCCTTGATCTGAGCTATTATCTCTTCACAAACAAGACGGCTTGCAATGAAAGGATTCTCGCAGATTTCCGTGTAAATATGCTCCTGTCCGTGCAGAATGTCTTTTGGCAGGCCTTCTTCGATGAGACCGCCGTCTTTAGGCAAAGAAAAATGTTTCATTATAATTTTTCAGCTTTTTCTACAGCTTTGAAATATTTATATGAATTTACTTTGAGTTCCCCTACCGATGCCTCATCGCAAACGATGATGCCGTACTGGTGATTCTGCAGGGCCGATACGGTGCACATGTGGCTGTACGGACCTTCCACAGCATCCTTGATGGCGCGTGCCTTCTTTGGACCGAAGGCGAGAATAACGACCTCGCGGGAATCGGTAACAGTTGCAACACCCACTGAAAGAGCCTGGGCTGGAACCTTCGAAGGATCGTTGTCAAAGAAACGGCTGTTCACAATCCTGGTGTCCTCTGTGAGGGTCACTACCCTTGTGCGGCTTGTGAGAGGAGAGAATGGCTCGTTGAAAGCGATGTGTCCGTCTTCACCGATTCCTCCGAGGAAGAGGTCGAAACCTCCTGCTGCCACGATAGCCTCTTCGTAAGCCTTGCACTCGGCTTCGAGGTCGGGAGCATTTCCGTTGAGGATGTGGATATTCTCCGCAGGCTCGTCGATATGGTCGAAGAGATTGTGGTGCATGAAGGAGTGGTAGCTCTCAGGATGTTCCTCAGGCAAGCCCACGTACTCGTCCATATTGAAAGAGATCACATTCTTGAAGGAAAGTTCCCCGTCTTTCACCATACGGGCAAGTTCCCTGTAAGTTTCTATAGGAGTGGATCCGGTGCAAAGACCGAGAACAAATGGCTTGTCGCTTACGGCAGCCTTCTCCCTGATTCTGTTTGCAATGTGGTGAGCGGCCCAGAGGGAGCCCTCAGCACTGTTTTCTTTGATGATAAGTTTCATATTTTTTATTGTTCTGTGATACGGACATTATGGATAATTGCCGCATCGATATCTATATTCATATTCACATTTTCCTCGAGGTAGCGCAGCTCCAGACTGTGCTTGCCCTGACTGAGTTCCACTTTCACAGGATTGGACCAGCCCCTGTCGTCCCAGCTGTCTCCCCTCTGAGGGAACACTGCCACATCCACCTTCTTGCGGTCGATATAGATGGTACGGGTTGCACACTTGTTGAAAGTGGTGATGTTGCCGTTGCCGTTGGAATACTCTATGTCGAGCACATAGTTTCCGTCGTGAGGCACTTCAATGTCGATTTTGAGCTGCGAACCGAGTTTCCCTCCTACAGGCATCTCCACCGGAACGAGCTGCTCTTTCAGATTGAAGCGCAGAGGCTCGCTCATAAAGGAGTAGGCTCCCGAAGCAGAAGTGGCAATCACGGCATATTCGCCCGGAATTGCCGGCCTGTATGTAAGGGACTGGGTCTGGTCAACAACCACTCCGTCGCAGAGAATCTTGTATGAATCGGCCCCCTTGACGCTCTGCCAAACAAGTTCGCCGGCAGTAAGAGTTACGGCAGGGATATCGAGGTCCCACTGAACCGGAAGCAGATTGATTTTGTCCTGGGACTGGCTTGCGGACGATGCCAAAATGATCTTCACCTTATGCCTGCCTTCGAGACTGGCAGGAACAAACGGGGCAGAGGACTTGGTGCCGTCGAGCAGGAAGTCGCGGATCTCGCAACCAGTACCGACAATCTCAATATCAAGAGTCATATTCCTGTATTTGAGGCCTTCGAGCTGGCGGTTGCTGCCCATAGTTCCGGGCACGCACGGCGAGAAGCGGATGCCTTCGTCTTCGTAGTTGATTCCCAGCAGTGCATTGTGACAAAGACCGATGTAACCGGCAACGCTCCAAAGCTGGCGAGGAGAATTGAGGGCGGTCTCCTTTCCTCCGGTCGATGCCACCATATTCTCCTGATTGGAGCCGAAGCGCAGGGCTGCGCGGGAATTGGAAGCCAGGGCGTGTGCCACAGCGCTCGTATTCCCGGTGCGGGCTGCGGCCATTCCGTAGAATGAGGTCACAAAGGGCCAGATGGCATTGTTATGATAGCTGGAAATGGCTGAAATCTGAGGCGAGAAGATGGTCGGACCAAAGTCGCATACCGGCATGGATTCGATGATTCTCATTGCCTGTGAAGGGCTTGCAATGTCCCAGAGCACACAGAGGCTCTCTCCCAGAGTCTCGCTGCGAGGAGAAAGGACCTTGGCGTTGCGGCCATAAATGAACTGAGCATAGTAGCCTTCCTTCTCCATCCAGAAATAGTGGTTTATTGCATCCTTGAGGTCTTCTGCAAGGCTCTCAAAGCGCTTGGCCTCATTGGCGCGGGACACTCCAAGTTTGCCTGCCATAAGCGAAAGGCACTGCAGGGCACGATAGTAAACAGCATTGGTTCCGAGACACTCGCTTTGGGAGATGTCAACCGGCTGCATCCAGGCCGGATAGCTCTGCTCCCTCCAGTCTATGAAGCTGCTTTCGCCCCTAAAGAGCCCTGTTTCGGAATCGTAAACGCTCACCAGATCGGCCTCTATGCTGCGCTTGATGATAGGATAGACCTGCTTGAGCCATTGGAGGTCTCCTGTCTGCAGATAAACCTGCCATGCTGCAATGGCCCAGACAACACGGTCGCTCGAGCAAGGCCAGCTTCCTCCAGTTCCTGTGTCCTGGATAATCCTGTTCTTCTTGTCCACCTTGCGCATAAGGGAGGTCTTGACAACTTCCGGCTCCAGATGGGCTAGACTGAGTATTGCGCTGTAACTTACATCCCTTGTCCACACTCCCGACCAGAGTTCGCCGGTGCGGAAAGTTCCGTCTTCCTCGATATTGCGCACCATTTCGTCGATGGCAAGCTCGTAAAGAGCTGTCTCCATACGGTTTACGCCGATATAGCTGCCGTAGAGAGGATGTTGAACGCAGGCTGGGGCATAGTACTGTTCCCCAGCTTCAACAAGTTTTTCCGAAGTAAGGGTGTAGGAACCCGTGGAATAGATGTCCTGCCTTGAATTGGACCAGGTATAAACTCTTCCGAAGCGGTCTGTAACCAGAATTTCGATATCGGAATCGGCACGGGACGGAGTTGCGCAGAAAAGATGGCGGGTCTCGCCTGCTCCTATGGATTTCCAAGTGAACTCCTTCTCACGACGGGCATCGACATCGGCTACAATATTGTGGTCCCATCCGCTGTAACGGGTCATCTCTCCCTGGAGAACGCCGTTCTCCTTCCACTCCACCTTCCAGGAAGGATCGTAGTTCCAGACATTTGCCACAATGCATTCCGGCTTGAGAGGGTCTTCACCCACACGGTAGGCGGAGAACTGCACCTGAGGGTCCATTCCCACAGCTTTGTACTGCCAGGTGATATTGTCGCCGTCCACATCATAAACGTAGTAGCCCCAAGGCAGGCCGTCGCAGCTGTAAAGGGACTGCCAGAAGAGGCCGCTCAAAGGAGCATGAACGTGTTCCATCAGATTGTCGGCAATCTGATAGTTCTCGGCATAGTGCTCGTGGGCGGAGCAGATATGGCAGTTGAATGGCTTGAGTATATCGTAGAGGGCATCGCGGTTTGTAACTATCTTATTGATTCCCTCGGACTTGAAGTCCCCGGCTTCAGCCTGGCGGCTGTATGTTGGAATGTGCATGAAAAGCACGACGCTGCTGCCTTCCGGAAGATCCTTGAGGTCCTTTTTGAGCCATTCCAGCTGAGCATGCTCTATATAGCCCATATAATGGCGGGAGTAGTAGAACACATCGTCCAGCACCACATAGTGGACGCGGCCCCTGTCAAAAGAGTAGTAGTTGGGACCGAAAAGACTCTGATACAATTCTTTGGACTCCTCGTTGCTGGCACCCGGCATGTAATCGTGGTTGCCCATAAGGGCAAAGAAAGGAAATCCTGCCTCGGAGCAGGCCTTGTGGACAGATGCCATCAGGCCGCTGTCGGACTCCCCGACAATATCGCCGCAGGAAATGCCGAAGGCCGGCAGACCGCAGCTGGCGGAATAGGCTTTGGCATCGGCCGCAGCCTGTTTCACATATTCCACTTCCTTTTCGCGATACACCTGGACATCGGCCCAGACATAGAACTGGTGCCTGTTTTGGTCCCGGACACTGCGCACAAGGTCGAAATTGTAGCGCTGCTCGGCAGCGGAACGGTCTATCCTGTGGTAGAAAAGAGGTGCGCCATTGCGGCCAAGACAATCGAAACCCGAAGGGATGCTGATGTAAACAAAAGCAGCATCGTCGTGCAGGTCAAATGAATAGAGGCCATCGGCGGCAGTGCGCACGATATTGTGGCCATCGGTGACCTTGACCCCCGAAAGCGGAGTTCCTTTGTCATCGCGAACATAACCTTCCACTGTTATTCCTGCCCTCGAGATGACAGTACAGCAAAGAAGGAACAGACATAAAAGCGTCTTTTTCATAAGTTTTCCCTATATTAGTATTTAGCGCACTAATTTAAGCATTTTTTCACTTAAAAACACTATTTTTGTTGACAAAGAAACTATAGCCAATATGAAAAAGATAACACTTATCGCAGCCCTGCTGATCAGCACAGGATTATGTCTTGCAGAGACAATTCCTGCCACCGACGGAAGAATTTCCTGTATAGGACGATGCCTCCCGCAAGACACGGAACTCTCCTTCGACTGGAGCGCCACAACACTAAGACTCAATTTCCAGGGCAGCCGTCTGGAGCTCAAATGCAGCGACACCCATGCAGACTACTTCAATCTTTGGATAGACAAGGAGCAGTGTGCCGTTCCTGACAGGGTTATCTGCGTGAAGTCCGACACCACAATCTGCCTCTTCAAGGGGAAGAAAGGCAATCACAGCATAATATTCCAAAAACGCACGGAAGGTGAACAGGGAACATTCACGGCAAAGGAGTTCAGTACAGACGGTAACTTCCTCCCCGCTCCTAAGCGCAAAGGGCGGCTTATTGAATTCATCGGCGACTCCTACACCTGCGGCTATGGCACGGAAGCCCCATCACGCGACTGCCCTTTCCGCCCGGAAACGGAAAACCCTTCGCTTACCTATGCCGACATTTTAGGACGCTTTTTCGATGCCGAAACCGTGCACATCAGCCATAGCGGACGCGGAATTGTGCGCAACTACGACGACTACAATCAAAGCGAAAATATGGTCAAGTTCTACTCCCAGACTTTCGACCAGCACAGCGAAGAGGCCTGGGAAGGGGGCTACAGGGCCGATCTGGTTGTGATTTATTTGGGAACAAACGACTTTTCCTGCGGAAAGCAGCCAAACATAAACTACTGGTGCGACAATTACGGCATCCTGCTCCAAAAAGTCCGCGCTTTCCACCCCGGGGTTCCTGTAATATGCATGGCCTCCAAGGCCGACCCTCTTATGGGCTACTATGTAAGGCGCGCTGTGGAAAAGAGCGGTCTGGACAATGTCCACTGCCTTGCCCTGTCCGACAAGGTCCACAACGAAGAGAGCGATCTGGGCGCCAGCTGGCACCCCAACTACAATGGTCACCGCAAAGTGGCCAGCGTTCTTGCGCCATATATCTCAACAGTAATGAACTGGGAATTCCCGGCCAAAGTTCTGGAATAAAAAATGCACCCACGAAGACTCATCGGCACCATTGCGGCATCGCTGCTGTCCCTGCTCGCTTCAGCAGAGGGGCTGAGCGAAAAACCCCGCTATATCGACGCATCGGCCAATTTCCCTGATTTTGCCAATTCTGAAAAGGCCAGGGATAAGTGGCAGTATGTGAAAGAAGGGATGGAGAGTTGCGAGGAGTTCGATGTTCTTGTCGTGGGAGGTGGAGCTTCGGGCACTGCTGCCGCCTTGCAGGCTGCCCGCATGGGCTGCAGCACCTTTGTCGCGGAGGAAGGCCCGTGGATTGGAGGCATGCTCACGAGCGCGGGCGTATCGGCCATCGACGGCAATTACAAGCTGCGCGGAGGCATTTTCCGCGAGTTTACCGATGCCCTGGCCGAGCATTACGGCGGCTACGATGCCCTGCGCACGGCCTGGGTGAGCAACATTATGTACGAGCCTTCAGTGGGCGAGGCCCTGCTTGAAAAGATGGTGGCGGCCGAGCCTCAGATCCGGCTCGAGAAGGGCCTGCGCTTCGAAGGTGCGACAAAGCTCGAGGGCCGCGGCTGGGAGGTCTGCTTCTGCAACAGCGAAGGCCGCAAGAAACATGTCCGATGCCGGATTCTCATCGACGGGACCGAGTTGGGCGACATCGCCAAGGCTGTGGGTGTGAAATACCACATCGGCTTCGACGACAAAGCCCGCACCGGTGAGGAAATGGCATTCGAGGAAGGCTTCGACATTGTGCAGGACCTCACTATGGTGATGACTCTCAAGGATTTCGGGCCCGATGCCGATATGAGCATCCCTATGCCGGAGGGCTACTGCGTGAGCAACTATGCCAACTGCTGCGAAAACCCTCTGAACAGTCCGGATTTCGAGAAGCCCCAGACCAAATGGAGCCGGGAAATGATGCTGTCCTACGGCAGGCTTCAGAACGGCAAATATATGATCAACTGGCCTATAGAAGCCAACGACTTCTATGCCAACATTATAGAGCTCAGCCGTGAGCAGAGGGATTCGATAATTGACCTGGCAAAGAAGCATACCCTCGGCTTTCTGTACTTTCTTCAAAGCGAGCTGGGCTACAGGAATCTGGGCCTGGCCGACGACGAATTCCCTTCGGAGGACCGTCTGGCCCTCATCCCTTATCACAGGGAGAGCCGGCGCATCGAGGGCGAGCATCTTTTCATTTTGGACGAAATTTCGGACCGATACCGCGACAATGCTTTCCGCTCCGGCATTGCCGTTGGCGACTATCCTGTTGACCATCACCACTATGCCAATCCCCAGTGGAGAAAGCTCAATCATCTGTGGTTTGCTCCGGTACCGTCGTACAGCCTGCCTGCAGGCTGCCTTGTGCCGTTGGAGGTGGAGGACTTCATCGTTGCGGAAAAGTCCGTCAGCGTATCGAACCTTGTAAACGGCACTACCCGTCTGCAGCCTGTTGTTCTGGAAATCGGGCAGGCGGCAGGGGCCTTTGCTGCTCTTGCCCTGCAGAAGGACTGCAAAGTGCGGGAAGTCGGCGTACGCGAACTTCAGAGAAAGCTTCTCGAAGCCGGCGCATATATCCAGCCCTATCTTGACCTGCCTTTGGACGATCCAAACTTCGCTGCCGTTCAGAGAATAGGCAGTACCGGAATTCTCAGGGCCGAGGGCAGAAATGTGGATTGGTCCAACGAGACTTGGATGCATACGGAGCAGCCGCTGCGCTGGTGTGATTTATATTTGGAAGATTACTACGGAATTGGGTACAATCCTTCCACGGAGGAGGTGAGCGTGGCTGAATTCAAGGCCTTGATAAAGAACATAAAGCAAGGCAGGCGCAAGTCTTTCAAATGCAAGTCGCGCAACAAAGACGAGGCGCGCAGCATTACCAGACTCGAAGCCTGCCTGCTTCTTGACAGCGAGTTGAACCCTTTTGCCCGTGAAGTGGACTTTCAGGGTAACTTACTGTAAATTATTTCATACGGACCGGGGATTTACGGCCATAAAGCTTGTTTGAAGAAGCTGATTTGAGAGAGTATTCCTCAGTATCGTAAACCATCTTCTCGATTTCACCGGTATAGCTGAAATTGACTTTTACGCCATATGCATCTTCCAGTGAGCCGCTAATCTTATACTCGAAGATGCCGTCGCTGTTTTCGTCGCTGCTCTCGATATCAAGGCTGCCGCCTACCATTGAAGACTCGAGGGTGCGGGCAGGACAGGTGTACCAGCATCCGGCATACATTCCATAGAATGTAATACCGCACACAAGGGTATTCGGCTCCAACTCAGTAAGATTCTCGTCAAAAAGATCTACAAATGTATCGAAGTGTCCGGAAGGAAGAGCCTCAAGACCCGGTTCAAGATTGAGATAAAGGAACATTGACTCGCCATAGCCATAGTCGGTTTCGATATCGTAGTATTTGTCACCAAGAGAGATAACCCAGGTCTCTGTTTTGCCGGTCTCATCGAGATTTCCCATATTTGCCATGCTTGCAACACAAAGGTCGCCTACGGTAACATCAGCTACAAGATTGGTGAAAAGGGACTCCTCTGAAGAGTTGCTGAGGGCGGCATAGCCTTCATATTCAAAACTATATGGAGTATCATCACTCAGAACGAGGTCAACGCTGATTTTTCTTGTGCTGATATTTGCTGCTGGAGCGGCAGATTTGCTTGATACTTCGCTGATGGTAACAGTTCCGCTCTTGACGGCAATTTCATCAATAAGCACAACATCATCAACCACCTTGAGTACATAACTGTCTTCTGCATTGATTGTTCCGGCAGCATAGGTACCTTCAGTGTCAACTGTGTAAGTTCCGCAAGGAAGGGTGGCGTGATCTTTATCATACTGTTCTGCAAGAGCCTCGATATTGATATCCAGACTGCAGATTTCGCCGTTTCCGATATAGTTGTCGTCGTCATCATAAGAGATTTCACCTTTCATCAGATTAATAATGACATTGTCAGTTCCGGCCTCGTTGTAATCGCCTAAATAATAGCCGAAAAACATGGTTTCAGGGATTTCCAACTCCGTGGACTCATCCGGTTTGTTCTGATTGTTGTTCTCAGAATTGTTGTCCTTTTCGCAAGCTGCAAAAAGAAGGGCAGCGCCAAATGCAGCTGCGCAGATGTTCATAATTTTCTTCATAACAAAAAAGTTTTTAGTATACACCACCGTAATAGATGCAGTATCTTTGCACAACGTTGCAGAAAGCGGCCTACTTCTTTCTTTGGGCAACAAATTTCAAAAGGTCTGCAATAATCAAAGATCACGTGAAAAACCCTGTTTGTCCTGCGAGGCAGCCAGCTCATGGCTTTCAGGCGATGCGCGCTGCGGCTTGGCCTGCGAAGTCGGTGATGGCCGGGAACTCGCTACGCTCAAACATTCCGGTGTTATTTTAGATGGCGGGACTTGAGCAGAGTTGTAGCTACGGGACTGGTTTAGCTACGGGGCCATTTTAGCGAAAATAGGGCCTTTTTTCGCTATTTTGACTGAAAA